>CALNCD010000022.1 GCA_937874965.1 uncultured Erysipelotrichaceae bacterium
CAAGTGTACGAACTATTTGGTTTTTATCGTCAATCACCTGACTGTGTAAGACAGTAGGATCGTATTGGGTATGACCGCCACCGGAATATCCACGCCGACCTAGAGGAGGATACTTGCTGAAGTTCACGAAAAGTTGTGCCTGTTCCACTGTTTCAGTCATGGGTAGAATAATTCCTTTAACGCCGCAATCCAATGTTCTCGAAATCCACGCTTTGCTCAGTTCCGGTACTCTTGCCCAGACTACTACTCCAAAATGATTTGAAAGGTAGGTCAATTCTGATAACTTGTCGATAGAAATAACACCATGTTCCAGATCATAAAGAAGTACATCAAAACCCAGACTCTTTGCATAAGTCGGTAAGACTTCAGTCGTTACGGCTTGAACGAGTATGCCATGTGTCACGTGTCACCACTTCCTCTAATCAGCAATCTGCTGCAGGGATTTATAGAGAAGCAGATTATCCTGAGCATTTCCTCGAACAAAATGTGTTGTTTTTAAATAATCATAAATTTTTTCAAAATTTGAATCTGTATTTGGAATTCCAAGTTCTCCAAGAGTAAGCGGCATTCCCATTTTCTTCATAAATGCTTTGAAAGGTTCGATCTTTTCGGGGGTATTGTTATATTGAAGCTGTAGAATAAGCCCAGTACCGACAATTTCTCCATGGAGAAAACTTAACGATTCTTGAGTAAAAAACATTCGGGCAGCATAATAAAGTTCATGTGCTAATGCAGTCTGTCCGAGTGCTTTTGAAATACCACTAATCATGCCAGTCAGCGCAAAGTTGATGAAGAGATAATCATGAACCTCTTTCGTGAGTCTATGATTCTCAATGTCATCATAGATTTTCAAACAAGTCTTCTCAAGTATTTCATAGGTATATTCCGCCAATTTATACGCCGTGAATAACTCTATGTTAAATTGGTCAAATGTCATTTCTGAATGTCCATTCTGAACTTCGATATATTTAGCCATTGCATCCAATATTCCAGAAGCAACATAACGTGCCGGCTGATTTAGCATAATCGTCTCATCGACAATAAGAACCGCAACTTCAAAATCATGATAAAAGTTCCCGCCAATTGTTCCTAACGCGCCACCTTCTTTTGTATACATAACACTCATCGGTGTATATGCCGCGCAAGTTGCGGCTTGTGTCGGTACAGATATGACTGGCAATTTCGCGTAGTTTGCAATGGCCTTGGCAAGATCCATAATCCTTCCACCACCGACTCCAATGATAATATCACAACCCTTCGCATGAGCATCTGCTGCAAGTTTTTCAGAAGCATCGTGGGTTGTATAACCCTCATATGTTGTAAATACCCACTGAATATCTGCTTCTTTCAATGTTGATTCAAGGATTGAACGGGTGATTGCAAAAGCAGTTACTCCCCCGATAACATAGGCTTTTGTCCCTATTTTTTGAGCTTCTTTTCCAATATAGTGAATTGCGTCAGGGCACTGAATATAGCGGCCTGATCCAAATTTAAATGCATAATCCAATTCTTGTGCCATGGTTTTCTCTCCTTTATCCGCCAAGGTATGCTTTCTTTATATCTGGACTGTTCAATAATTCCGAACTTATTCCTTTAGTCGTAACATTGCCAACCTCCAGGACATAGGTTCGATCCGAAATAGACATTGCCATGAATGCGTTTTGTTCAACGATAATGACTGGTGTATTCTTCTTGCGATTAATGGCGACAATTGCATCAAACATTTCATCAACAATAACAGGTGCGAGACCTAACGAGGGCTCATCAAACATAATAAGTTTTGGATTGCTCATCATCCCTCGACCGATAGCTAACATCTGTTGTTCTCCGCCACTCATTGTCCCTGCAAGTTGTCCAGACCGCTCCTTTAGTCGTGGAAATAATTCAAAGACTTCCTGCAGGGCCTCATTGAATTGACCGCGTGTATACTTTTTACTGAAGGCACCCATCTCTAGATTCTCAAATACACTCATCTGCGGAAAGACTTCTCGCCCTTCAGGGACATAAACAATCCCTTCATAGATTGAATGGTGTGGGGCAAGATTTGAAATGACCTTTCCATGATATTTGATAGACCCCCGCCGTACTTTATTTATTCCCACAATCGTTTTCATCAAAGTCGTCTTGCCAGCGCCATTCGCTCCAATGATCGAAACAATTTCTGTATCATTAATTTCAAAGGATACATTAAATAGAGCTTGTACTTCTCCATAGAAGACATCAATGTTTTCAACTTTTAACATATTTTGTTCCTCTTCTTCTTAAACATCAATCGGCTTGAAACGATCACCCAGATACGCCTTGATGACCTGTTCGTTATTCTGAATTTCCTTGGGGGTTCCCTCTGCAATTTTCACACCGAAATTTAAAACGGTAATAGTCGTTGAAATATTCATGACAACATCCATATTATGTTCGACTAGAAAAATGTCGATTCCTTCATGAAATGTCTTAAGAATGATATCAACAAACTGTTTTCGCTCTGATGGATTCAAGCCAGCCGCAGGTTCATCCAGAATCAACAGTTTAGGGAAACACATTAATGCACGACCAAATTCAATCATCTTTCGTTTGCCATACGGAAGGTTCTTCACCTTTTCCTGAGCTGTCTCACTTAATCCAATGTAATTTAAGATATATTCAGCTCTATCCTTGAGCAGTTTTTCTTCACGACGGCTCCCTTTTAAATCAAATATTCCCCGCCATAAACTCATCGTTGCTAATTCATGGCCGCCAATCATTAAATTTTCCAAGGCTGACATTGAATCATACAACTTAAGATTCTGAAACGTCCGACCAACACCTAAACGGGCAATTTGAAAGGTCTTCTTAGATTCAGTACTGACATCCTGAATATGAATTTCTCCTTCGGTTTGCTTGAAAACGCCAGTAATCATATTAATCGTTGTTGTTTTTCCTGAACCGTTCGGACCAATTAGCGAATGGATACTGCGCTCTTTCATATCCAGCGAAAGATTATTCACAGCGGTTAATCCAGCAAAACGCTTCGTCAATCCCTCAATTTTAAGGATACTTTCACTCATGGGATGACTCTCCCTTCTTTGTTTTTGTAATCCAGAACCTGCCTAATCTGCGGTCGCCAGTAAATAGCGAGACAATTCCATTTGGTAAGAAAATAGCAAACAATAATGCGATAATACTGAAAATCAACCAATAATAATTCTCCAGGAAGCGAAGCAATTCGGGAAGTATTGTGACCATCGATGATCCGATAATATTTCCAGGCACTGTTCCTATGCCACCAAGCATCATCATAGCAAGGAAATTTGCTGAGAGATCTTGAGTGAAAGTTGTGGGATTCACATAATTCATCATATGAGCATACATTGCACCCCCAAGACACCCAAGAATTGTTGCTAAAGTAAAAGCAAGTATCTTGGTTTTTGCTACATCAATACCACTGGCCTCTACCGCATCAATATTGTCTCGAATCGCTTTGAAAACACGACCCCATTTTGATTTTATTATTCTCGAAGCAGTGAAACATAAGACAATGACAATAAACAAATAGAAATAGTACACTTTTGTTGAACTATCCAGGACGTATCCGAATAAGGAAATGCTCGGGATATTCTGCAGTCCCATTGTTCCTCCGGTCAAGGTTGTCCAGTTTGTAATGATAAGACGCGTTATTTCACTGAATCCAATGGTAGTTAATGATAAATAAACACCCTTAAGCCGTAGACTTGGGAATCCAAGGACTCGGCCAAGAAGATAACCGATCACGATTGCAACAAGTAATCCTACTAATACAGGAAATCCTAATTTCGTGCTTACCAAAGCTGACGAATAGGCTCCAAATGCCATTATACCTGCTGTACCTAAATTCATCTGACCAGTTAACCCTGTAATGAAATTCAAACCAAGAACAACTACAACGTTCACTAAGGTTTGATTTAAAATAATATGATGATAGCTATTGGTATCCACTAGCGGAAATATACAGAGAATCAAAATAAATAGTGTAATCCCTATACGCTTTACAATGTTCCAGTTTTTATGTTTCATGCGATTCACCGTTTATGCCCTAGCAATCCGCTTGGACGGATTAACAGGATAATAATCAACAAACCATAGGCGATGCAGTCCTTGTAGAGGGTCGGGATTATCAAAGTACTGAGGTTCTCAAGAATACCGATAGAGATACCACCCACAATTGCACCCGGTAAATAGCCAAATCCACCAATTACTCCTGCTGCAAATCCTTTCAAACCAATCATACTGGCAATAGTCAAATCAATAGTAAACAATGGAATAACCATGATTCCAATGGCTGCACAGATAATTGCACTGATGGCAATGGTTAGATTAATATTCGTTGAAACGTTGATTCCCATTAAGGCTGCAGCTGTTTTATTCTGTTGGACACAGCGCATTGCTTTCCCTATTTTTGTCTTTTTCAACAGAAATTGTAAAGCAGCCAGAATTAATATAGATGCAACAATGATAATAAGACTGACACGTGTAACAACAATCTCACCGATTTGAAATGTTCCTTTCAAGAAACCAGGAACTGTGAAAGGAGTAGCACCCCAAATAAGACGAGCAAGTTCAGTGAGTATCCGCCCTAAAAATACAGTACCCATCACAGCAAAGATCGGGGACGTCATATTACGGAGCGGGTTAAAGATTCCTTTTGCAACTACTATTCCAAAGATAAACATTGTCAGAATAGTTGCAATCACCGCAAGCCAGGGTTCTACACCCATGGATACGATAAACTGTCCAGCGAAAACATACGCACCAATCATAATGAATTTATCATGACTGAAGTTCAGTAACCCGGTTGAATTGTAAATAATAGTATATTCAATTGAAACCAAGGCATATACGAAACCCAGCGCTAGACCGCTAACTATTAATTGAATGATAACATTCAAATCCATAAATTCCTCCATATCTAAAATACAACACATGCATTGAATCACTCCATGTGTTGTATCCGTACGCTAATCGCCCAATCGAACAATATCGAGAACGACTGACTTCTTGCTCTTTATTTGAACAATAATTGATTCATGCAGCATATCGCCATTTGCATCTGCCGTATACACGCCTTCAGGGAGTGACAGTTCAGAGGTTTTTGTCAATGCCTCACGGATTTTTTCTGGAGTCGTTTCACTCGCACGCTCAATAGCATCAGCAAGAACATACATGGCACTGTAATACGTTGATGCATAGAGTTCTGGATCTATCCCATACTCGTCATTGAAATTCTTCACAAAATCAACAACCTCTTGACGAGAATTGGAAGATACAAAATCAGTAACGGAATACCAGTTCTCAACATACTCAGGTTCCACCAGATTCAAAACCTGATCCATAACCACGCCAGCAGATGCGATGACTGGGACTTTAATATTCAATTCATACAATTGTCGCGATGTCAGTGCGACCTCCGCATCATCTGTCCATGAAATGATTAAGTCAACACCTGCGCTTTTCAATTGCATTAATTGCCCGGTTAGATCTTTATCACCAGAATTATGACCTGCCTCGACATAAGGAATACCAAGTTGCTCTAGTGTTGCTTTAATTACATCGCGACCGCCTGTTCCAAAATCGTTGTTGTTAAAAGATATCCCAACTTTTTTAGCACCAAGTGTTTCCACCGCATAAGTTGCTGCCACTTTTCCGCTAATCGTATCAGATGGTCTAGCACGGAAAAGATACGGATTTCCAAGCGCCGTTAGCTTAGGACTTGCACCACCAGTAATAAACGGTATTTTAGCATTCTTGTAAATATCGCTCACTGCAGCAACATTACCGCTGGTGTGAGGACCGATAACAGCCACTACACCAGAATTGACAAGTTTTGTTACAACATTTACTGCGGTTGTTTGCGTATTCTGATCGTCTTCAATAACCAGCTTGATTTTCTTGCCATTTACGCCGCCATTCGCGTTAATTTCTTTTACAGCAAGTTCAACACCTTGTTTCGTCCGTTCGCCGGCGAGAGGGAAATTACCGGTCATTGCTGTACTCAAGCCAATCTGAATTTCATCAGTTGAACCCGAATTTGATGAACAGGCGGTAAGCACCAAGATAATACAAATCAATACTATGCTTGAAATCTGTTTAAATTTGCTCTTCATTATATCCTCCTGTAGGTCGATCATTATTAGTGATTCATTGAGCAATCAATTATAGTTTTCCGCACGCTTTCAATACATCAATCAAAATAGCCTTTTCCTCATCGGTAATCGGCGCCAATGGTTTTCTCGCCGGACCGACCTGAATGCCAGTGACAAGTTCGATTGCCGGTCTCATAATGGAATTTGGTAAAATACGTCCATTTTGTCCGCAGGACTTGCAGAATTGATAGAGAGGCAGATTCAGCTCTTTTGCTTTCTGATGATCACCTGATGAGAATGCATCTAGGATTGCCCGAATTTCATGGCCGAAGATATGAGCGCCACCACTAACGACTCCCATAGCACCCTGAACAACGGTAGGCAATAACATAATATCGTCCCCATTGAAAATAATGAAATCAGGATTTATGTCATGGGTTGCTAAGAAGTAATCTGTAATCTGAGTTGGATTAACCCCTGCCTCGTCTTTAATTCCGACAATATTATCAATTTTGGCAAGCTCACGAACAACATCCGCTTCTAGGTTCACACCTACAAAGATTGGAATATTATAAAGCAGAATATTGATAGAAACGCTTCCAGCAACGGTCTTGTAATGAGTATAGATTCCAGATTGAGTTGGCTTATTGTAGAACGGCACAACAACCATGGCTAAATCAATTCCTGCTGCTTCAGCGGCACGAGTTAATTCGACAGTCTCTTTAGTAGAAGCACAGCCAGTTCCAGCAATGACAGGTTTACGACCAGCTGCAGCCTTAACTGCAACCTTCATTAATTCAACACGTTCCTCAAAACTCAGCAACGATGCTTCACCAGTTGTTCCAGTCACAATCAGTGAATCGCAAAGATCGTTAGTAATCAAGTACTCAATCAATTCAGCATACATTGGATAATTAATTGTTTCGTCCGAATTGTAAGGGGTTACAAGTGGTAGTAGTATTCTTCCATACTTTGATGTAAAATCTGATTTCCTAATCATAGATTCCTCCTGTATTAAATTATCATTGGAAATTCACTGTGCAAACGTTTACATACACATAATATATTCCAGGGTTTTCTTTGTCAAGCATTTTATTCAACTTTTTTTACTCAGAATTCGGCACTGAATGTATTAAATTATCCAATGTTATTCACACTTTCTATAAATAATCATTTTTTTCAATTCTCAATTCGTTCAGATTATACTTGACATTAATCTACCTTATCTACTATTATCAATGTGTAAACGTTTGCACATTATTTACAGGAGGCCTTATGTTAAATAATATATCAAAATTGTTATCGCCTGATTTAATCAAGATTCTAATGGAGATGGGACATGGCGATGAAATCGTCTTGGCTGACGGAAATTTTCCAGCTGCATCCACGACCAACCGTCTCATCCGTGCTGATGGAATTGGCATCCCTTCTTTACTCTCTGCAATTCTTGAGTTATTCCCGATTGATACGGGAGTT
>CALNCD010000023.1 GCA_937874965.1 uncultured Erysipelotrichaceae bacterium
GAAAAGGACGCATTAGGCGGTATTGAACTTCCTGAAGAGGCACTCTATGGTGCGCAGACATTTCGTGCCCTTCAAAACTTCACTGTTATTCCAGAAAGAGTTCCCGAGATCCTTATCAATGCTTTGGCTCTTGTTAAAAAGGCCTGCGCTTTGGCGAATGGCGAGTGCCAAGTTCTGACCGCCGACAAAGCTGCCCTCATTGTCAATGCTTGCGATGAAATCCACGCAGGACACCACCGCCGTTGGTTTGTAACCTCCGCTATTCAAGGAGGCGCTGGTACATCAATCAATATGAATATGAACGAAGTTATCGCGAACCGATGTGCCCAGTTCCTGCATGAGCCTTTAGGCACCTATCAAACGATCCATCCTAACGATGATGTCAATCGCTCTCAATCCACCAACGATGTCATACCGACAGCAGCTAAAATTGCTGTTTACACATCCACCCAAGCCGCTATACAAGCGATGAAACTGCTTCGTGACAGTTTTAATCTGAAAGCCCAGGAAAACAAGGAGGTACTGAAAGTCGGCCGAACACATCTCCAGGATGCTGTTTTGATCAGCATGGGCCAAGTCCTCCATAGTTATGCCACAGTCTTGAACCGTGATATCAATCGAATTGAGAGCGCTCTTCATGAAATGGAAGTCATCAATCTTGGCGCAACTGCTGTCGGCACTGAAATCAATACCGTCATCGGCTACAAGGAATGCGCCATCGCTCATCTATCAAAGCTTTCGCGCATTCCGCTCAAAAGTAGTTCTGATCTTATCGACCAGACAAAAAACGTCGATAGCTTCGTCTTCATCCACAGTCTTCTGAAGAACTTCGCAATCAATCTGTCACGAATCTGCAGCGACCTGCGTCTGATGGCTTCTGGACCGAAAGCCGGATTCAACGAAATCATTCTGCCTGGCGTTCAAGCCGGTTCATCCATCATGCCCGGAAAAGTCAATCCCGTAATTCCTGAAGTCTGTAATCAAGCCTGCTTTCAGGTTATCGGCAACGATACAACGGTCACGCTTGCCGCTGAAGCCGGACAGATGGAACTCAATGTCTTTGAACCTGTTTTATTCTATAATATCCTCCAATCCATCAGTATCCTCGAAAATGCCTGCCTGACTCTTAAAACCAAGGCAATCGATGGACTTGTTGTCAATCGTCAGCAATGTACACGACTGGTTGAAAACTCGATGGCAATGTCTACTGCTTTAACTGCAACCCTGGGCTATTCAAAGACATCAGAACTTACCAAAAAAGCTCTGCGAGAGAACAAATCGCTCAAGGAAGTCATCATCGCTGAGCATCTGCTGACGGAACAGGAACTTGCTGAAATTCTGATTCCAGGAAAAATGATCCGTTCATTCGAAATCTGAATGAATCCATTCTGTCTCACCGTTCGCAGTTAATCCTTCCCTTCTTTTAATAGCGAAATCAGCGTATCTCCTGTATACTGTAAGAATACAGCATTCTTTCTAAAAAAGATGCAGCTAGAAATACCGGGAGAAGAGATGATGAAAACCATTAAAAAAATTATTGTTGGCCTTGTTATCGTATTTATGATCGGCATTATCGTCTTTCCGACACTAAACTCTCTTAACGACTACGTTCACATGACCAATGTCGATTACACCGCTGTCGTTGCCGACGAACCCAATAGCATGGGCAAAGTCATCATCACTGAACGGTTAACATTCGATGTTCATGCAGCTTCGCGTGATAATCTATTCTGGGAGTTATGGCGTGAACTTCCCGAGTCTTATGTTGACGGTGTCAAAGTCAGTTACAATGTCCTTTCAGTCAACCAGATCATGGATGACGGAACAGTCGTCCCTTACCAGAAATCATCAAAGCTTTACTGGAATGATAGTGACTACACCGATAAAAACGGCCGCCATGGTCCTGGTAAGTGGTTCCACAGCAAAGGGCCTTACGATGATACGTATAATTTTGAAAGCCTGATGTTCTATGTTGATGGTCTCTATCGGGATACGGTTGTCTTCGAAATCCAATACGAGATGTTCAATGCCTCCTTACGGTATAATGATGCTTCTGAACTCTATCTTGCAATGTATAGCGGCGAATCGCTTCAGCACTTTGAATCGGTCAAAGGACAGATTCTCATCCCAGAGCAGCAGATGCCGAAATCAGGAGACTATGAAGCGTATACCTATGGCACCAATGCCCATGAATTTGATTTCACGGAATCCGATGCGCTGAATCCAGGCTATCATACCTTCGCCTTCACCCTAGATGCATCCCAGCTGAACTTTAAAAGCTATAACGAGTATATTGAATTTGCCTTGATTGCCCATGGCGATGATAAATTCAAATTCACACAATATGCATCCAAGAATTCCCTTTATACAAAGGATATGCTCCCCGATATCAACAAAGCACAAGCCGCTTACGAAATCTTGCCGAAACAGTACCGATCCTATAAGCTGATTCTCCTGACAGGATCAATCATCGGTGCACTTGGAATCGGCTTGTTTACCCGCACACTTCGCCGCAGGCACAAGAAAAAATACGCACTCTATCAGCCAGCTCAGACCATTGAGTACTTCCGTGATATTCCAAGTGATCTTGATGCGAACTTCGCCCGCAAGCTTGTCTTCATCCGTCAGTCCAGTAAAGACGACTTCGGGGACGGCTTCTCAGCTGCGATGTTGAGCCTGGTCTATAAGGATTATGTCGAACTCACCCAGATTGATCCAAGCAAGGGCTGGAACACCGCAAATGTGAACATCGCCGTCAAAGCACAACTTGATTCCCGTCCTGCCCTTACACCGATTGAAGACAAATACTACCAGCTCATTCAGCGTCATTCGAAGGGTACGTCTATCTCCTTCCGGAATTTCCAGGACAAAGTATCCAGTGATTATCAATATACGAATACCTTTATGCGCGGCGTTCGCAACGGTTTGAATCTATACGGCGTTGAACAGAACTACCTCCAACAGCCGGATTATGCCAAGCCTCGTCGTTCAATGCGAAACTGGTCCGTACTGTTTATCGTCATCGGTCTAATCGTATTGATTCCAGCAAATTATCTTTCCCAGCAAACCAGGCTTGATTTTGCCTACGGTTCCTTCTTTATTCTCGGAGCAGCTTTCCTCTTGAGCGCTCTCTACCTTCTTCTGACCTCGCAAAATGACCTGCTGCTTACCCAGTACGGTCAGGACGAATATGTGAAGTGGCGCGGTCTTTACAACTTCTTGAACAGCGAAACATTAATGAAAGAACGAGGTGTTCTGGAACTCGCAATTTGGGAACAGTATCTGATCTACGCTGCTGCCTTCGGAATATCCGAAAAAGTCATCAGTGCTTTGAAGATTCGCTGTCCTGAGGAAACGATGCAGTCCAGCCGAATTTTCTATTACCCGATTCTGCGGAGCCGTAGTTTCTATGTCGGTACCAGAACATCCTTCCGGAATTCAACACGGACAGCATCCTATACGTATCGAAGCGGCGGACATGGAGGCTTCGGCGGCGGCGGACGAGGCGGTGGCGGCGGCGGTGGCGGACACTGAAAATACGCCTTAAAAAAAGTCAGGGTTGATGGAGCTGAGCGCATTCCTTCAATTCTGACTTTTCTTATTGGAACTTATCAATGCGAGCTGGCTTTCTCAGATGAACAGAACGAGGCGGCTGAATGCCATCCGTGAACTGAATGGCAATGCCTTTCTGCTGATACGGATACAGGATACGAGCCAAATCACGATTAACTTTATCACTGCGGATGAGGATGGTATTCATCCCGGCTAGATGAAAATACTCGGCTGACGGAATGTCTTGAGCGTAGAGGTCCCAACTGTTATCAAACAACGAAGCTGACATCCGATAGCGCAGAAGACGCAGAGCATCAACCAAGAAAACCGGCGGAGCATCCGCTGCAACGGCCATATCACCTAAGACCTTAGCTCCCCAGATCAGCGCATTCTGAACGGAAGCAGTATCAACCAGTGCCATTGCATTCTTCTGCGGGGTTGTACCATTAAACAACGGAATTGGCCGATATCCGGATTTCGCACACGCTAACCCTTCCAGAACGCTTTCAGCACCAGGCAGATCAACAATGATTGCCACCCCTTCCTGACAGCTATCCAGATAATGAATAACCGGCAGAGCAAATGTACACGGGGCATTTATCTGTTCCTTCGTCATCCCCACAAAGGGCACCGGTCTGACCCATTCAACCCATCGTTGATGCAAGGGGGCCCACTTCAGATAGATATCTCTAGCAGTCATGATCTCCTCTTTCCACCAAAACAGGGATATCGGCAGCTGAAGAATCAATACGGGGCGTACGGCTCACCCGAGCGTAATAGCCAGCAGCCTTCCCGTTGATGCTATATGCTCCAAGACAGACATGATAGGCTTCCCCTTCAGCCATCAATGGCTGGCTGCTGAACTTTTTCTGAGCCAGATAGCGCCTCGGATGGCGTTTTATATCACGCATCAACTTCAGATATTCTTCAGGCTGACAGGCCTCTTTGATGGTAATTCCTTCCCCAACCCTTCCCCAAATCGGTTTGTAGATATACCCTGAATCATGACGGGCTTTCTTAAGAGTCGTCGTCTTCGGCAGAAGCGTTCTCCAGGTTGACAAGGAAACGCCTTTGGCTTCCAGCGCATCAAAGATCAGCGGAAAATTCTTGGATTGCGTATAGATTGCAATGGGATGATTGCAGCAGGGCGTTGTCGTCGTAAAGTACCCCTGCCAGCGTTTTGGCTTCATCTCGATCAACCACTCCAACGGCGTAAAACGGATAATCGCATCGATAGACCCTTCGTTATTGTCGAGAAGACTATAGGCCTGATTGCCCTCAAAACGAACATGATCAGCAGCGCCATAAACGGGATGGTATCCCAAACTTTCCAATTGATCCCCTAAAAACTGCATAACTTGCCGATCATCGCTGTAGGATGTACAATGCACCAGCATAATGGTAGCCCCTGATTTGACTTTCGAAACGACAGCTTCAAGCAAGGATCGGCCAAACGAATGAAACGTATACTTATCCTCAGGAAACAAGGAAGCAGCAATTTCAGGCATAATTGAGCTCTCCGCAAACCCGCCCGGAACATCGCTGTTGACTTCACTGATCGCCCAGCCTCCTGAAACCAGCGGATGAAAATCAAAACGCATCAGACGAATATGCTGATCCTGATTATAATTTGTCATACGCCTGGCATCTTTCCTGATTCTCCAAGGCAACGCAAGCGGTTTTGCTAATTTAGGATTCGCAAGGATAACAATCTCCGCCGCTGCTGTTTCAAGACTCAGCGCTTCAACATAGCGGATCAACTGATCATTCTCTTCTTCACTAAGAACCAGGATATGCTTGGAAACCGTATTGTGATCACTGAACTGAGGATCCCATTTATAGCCTTTGAACATCAGATCAAGCCGATAATCATCATAGTCTTCTTCAGGTATACGCCTTAGTTTCATAGTTACCTCAACCTTATCTATACTCCTATCATACGGGATAATCAGCAATTATGAAAGAGACAGGAACCTCCCATTTTCCGGCATCCTCGGTTTGCTGAGAAATTGTCATTCCAGAGAGTCTATGGTACTATTCAGGAAAGGAGACTTCATCTATGTACCTTTATATTCTATCGGGAGTCATCATTGTCCTGCTGCTTTACATCATCATCACTTTCAATGGATTAGTGAAACAGCGCAACATGGTTCTCGCTCAGAAGAGCCAGATCGATATTGAATTGCAAAGACGTTTTGACCTGATTCCAAATCTGGTCGAAGTTGTCAAAGGATATGCAGCCCACGAAAAGCAAACCCTGGAGGACCTGATTGAAGCTCGAAACAACTATCTCTTTGCGCAAGGAAACACCGATCAAGGACTAACAGCTGATCACGCCCTGTCTGGGGCATTGTCCAGGCTCTTCATGCTCTCTGAAAACTATCCTGACCTCAAAGCAAACACAACCTTTATGAGCCTTCAGCAGGAGTTGGCCAACACTGAGAAAAAAATTGCTTTTGCCCGGCAATTCTACAACGATGCCGTGTATAAGCTGAACACGAAAATCGAGATTTTTCCTTCTAATGTGATTGCTGCTGTTTTCAGATTCAAGAAACAGCCTTTCTTTCAGACAACTGATACTGAACGCGCTCCTGTCAATGTCAAGTTATAGGCGGAATCCTGATTCGCCACGCCAGCCTTGAATCGCATCCGGTTCTGAAGTCACCAGCCTATTTACAAGCACAAAAAGATGACCGGCACATATCCGCCGTCATCTTTTTACGGTAAACATTGAAGCATAAAATGAAGAAGCTCACTATTATACATCCATTGATTAATCAAGGCATATTAAACAGTC
>CALNCD010000024.1 GCA_937874965.1 uncultured Erysipelotrichaceae bacterium
AATCCTTAGGGACTAGGACAAGGATCTTATCAATCTGCTCATGAATCAGGAATACCTCACAGGTATGAACAATCACAGGCTTATCATTCAGCAGCAGAAACTGCTTCGGAACAGATGTCTGCCCCATACGGCTGCCGATTCCGCCCGCCAATACAAACGCGTACCTCATAGTGCCTCCAGTCTTCTGGAATGCACTCCGGGTCCAATCCAGATAAATCTATGGTATTTATTATACCATAGGTCAACTTTAGCAGACGAGCCATCGTATTCAAGCCATGAATTTTCAGAGAATCAACACCTGAGGGTTTTGGATAAACATCCGAAATCCCAAGCGGACAGAAAAAAACCGGAAAATCCGGTTAATCTTGCATCAGTGAACGGGCTGTTGTCAGTACCTTCTCACCATTCATCGTGCCATAATCCTGCATGTTGATGACATCGATTTTCTTATCTGGAAAACGCTCCTGCAACTTCGCTAAATTAAAGCGAACCTGAGGTCCAAGCAACACTACATCTGCTTCCGGGACTTTTTCATCAGCCTCTGCCAAGGAATAGGCATTGATTTCACACGCATAGTCAGCTTTCGCTGCAGCATCCTTCATTTTGGTCACCAGAATACTGGTTGACATTCCTGCAGAACACAATAACACAATATTTTTAGACATAAACAATCTCCTTCTGATTCCTTCTCATTATACCCTTTTAATACGGACTAATCAATAGAACTGTAAGCGTTAACACCTCAGACACGTTCTTCGAGTAGGTCATTGATTAAATTGGTGTAATTAATCAGATAACAATGATTCTGATTCATCTTCTGATGCCTGAGTGAATCGGAACGTTTCAGAACACGGGCAATATACCCTGAATCACTTTGATAATCCAGGTAGGACTTCCACTGATTCTCCCCGTTTTCAAATAAAGAAGCTCCCTCCACGATGATGGTCGCATCGTATTGCTTGCTTAAATAATAATTCAGCTCCTCGCAATCCGAAAGATTGACATCAATCATCAGATAATCCGCTTTTAACTCATACATGCTTTCAAAACAGGATTCCGTTCCAAACGGGAAATCAAGGCCATGAGCGTCAGTAAAGTACTTGGCATACTTGCCGATACAGCACAATGAATATTTCGGATGACTCAGAAAATGACGGCCCTCCTTCGCTGAAGCAGCAAGAAACAAAGGCGATTGAAACGAATTACGATATGTTCGCATCGGTATTGAAAGAACCTCTTTGCGATGCTGATCCCCCTCTGGAATCGAAAACGCTATTTCCCGATTAGAAGGCATTGAATTAATCACACACAAGGTGCCTTGAGGACCAAGCGCCTCCAAAAGCGCCTCTAAAAGGGTCAAGGCATGATTTTCCAGCGGATACAGCGATGAGATAGCTTGATGAACGATTAAAACCCGGCCTTCCTGAAGACCGAGTTTTTTCATAAAGCCAACGCATTCAGCCTGCGTTTTAATTGGCTTTGATTTCGCTGATGTATCCATATTTCAACAGAAGTTTCTCAACGACATTTTCCGTCAAAGTCCCTTCCTGTTTCACATCGACTTTACCATCGACGATGACAAAAGTAGTTGGTGTACTATCTACTGTCTGTCCCAATGTCTTGGAAACAAAACTAGTGACTTCCGAATAATTACCGCTGCCCAATTCAAGATAATTGATGCTGACTTTGTATTTATCCACGATCTTCGTCATGACTTTCTTATATTCCGCACAATAGGTGCACGTTGCACTGCCGACAACCAAATAGAAGGATTGCTTTTCATCAATCATTTCCTGTGCTTTGACGGTTGTAATGGTCTTATAAGGTCCTCCGCTGGAACAGCCCACTAATAACAAGGCTGAGGCAAGCAATACTACAATGAGTTTCTTCATCCGTTAATCGTCTCCTCTTGGCTATGAGCCAGCTTACTTGCAGCTGCCGCTGCGATTGCTCCTACAATATCATCCAGAAATGTATTGCATTGCACGCCATTATGGTCATTAAGCTTCCCGATAATGCCTGGTTTTACTTTATCGATATAACCATAATTTGTCAAGGCGATTGAACCGTAGAGATTACAGATTCCATACGCCAAAACTTCATCAATACCATACAGACCATAATCCCGCTGAATTATCTCCACCAGCTCAGGATTACCAAAATCATTCTCCTCAGCTTTCATATCAATGGTGATCCCCGTCAAGAGTGCATGTTGGACTTCCCGCTTCTCCAAAACACTTTGAACGCAACGCTTGACCTCTTCCATATCCAGTTCCTTGAAATACGGCTTCTGCAGAAATACAACACACTCAACCAGATCCTCAAACGTGACACCTCTCGAATTCAGCAATGCAAGACAGCTTTCAACCATACGTTAACCTCCATGACAATCTGTTCCCCTATTATACAACAAAGTCCTTATCCAACAAAGAGGGGTGGTGTATAATAGAGAAGAACAAGGAGGTCTTATGACAACAAATCTACGCGAAACCTATCAGGAAACCCTGAACAAGCTGAATGCGTTCCAACTTGCACTCACCACTGTTTCCTATGATGATCAGACAATTGCCCCGAAAGACGGCAGGGATTACCGAGGAACCATGCTCTCAATTCTCAGTGGCGAATACTTTGAAATCCTGCAAAGTGAAAGTTTCTTCACAATTCTGGAAAACCTTGATAAAACACCCGATCTGGATGAAATCACAGCTGCGAGTGTCCGCTACTTCCTCAAGGAAATCAAGAAGACCAAGAATGTTCCTCTCAAAGAATACATCGACTTCAATAAGCTCATGTCTGATTCCAATAACATCTGGGAAGAATCGCGCTCAAGCAATGACTTTGCCCGTTTTGAACCCATGCTGCAAAAGGTGATTGATGCCCTGAAAAAGATGATCAGCTACCGCAATGACGGACTGAGCCTTTACGATAGCCTGCTGGATGATTATGAAGAAGGGCTGACCACTGAGAAAGTCAATGAATTCTTTGCAGTTCTCCAAGAACGGCTCGTTCCCTTCCTGAAACGGATTACTGCACTCAATCGCACAAAACCTGCCTTCCTTTCCCGGGAAATCACAGATGAGAAGCAACAGCAAATCACCGACCTATTGCTGCGTTATCTCAACTTCGAATCGCGCTTCGGACAGCAATCCCTCTCCGAACATCCGTTCTCAACCAATATGTCCATCAATGATGTTCGTGTAACGACGCACTTTTACCCTAAAAACTTTACCTCCAATATCTTCTCAATCATCCACGAAGTGGGACATGCCACCTACAATCACCAGGTAAATCCCGCATTTGAAGGAACGCCGTTGGCGAATAACATGAGCTACAGCATGCACGAATCACAATCCCGGCTTATGGAAAACATGTTGGGACGTACCCCTTCATTCTGGTACAGCCTGTATCCGCAGCTGGTGACGATTATCCCTGAAATCCTTGGAGATGTCAGTTTCGATGACTTCATCTTCGGAATCAACTATGTGGAACCTAGCCTCATCCGTACGGAAGCAGATGAGTTAACCTATCCGCTGCATATTCTCATCCGTTATAATCTTGAGCAGAAGATCTTTGCCAGCACTGATCCTGTTTCTGACTTGAATACCCTTTGGGCTGACGAATATGAAGCGATTCTCGGGGTCCGTCCAGACCGTGAAAAAGAAGGGATTCTTCAGGATGTCCATTGGTCTCAAGCCAGTTTCGGTTATTTCCCGACCTATGCTCTAGGTTCCGCATATGCTGCTCAGTTCATGGAAACCATGCGTGATCAGATTGATGTCAATGGGTTATTGAAATCCGGCGATTTCAAGCAAATCACTGAATGGCTGCGATTCAATATCCACCAGTACAGCGGG
>CALNCD010000025.1 GCA_937874965.1 uncultured Erysipelotrichaceae bacterium
TAAAGGGCTACGCCCGCAGAAGTAAAACCACCAGCTAAGCTGGTGGATAGTTATTATATCTAGAAGGAGAAAAACAATGTCACATTCCATTCACTCAATCGATACGGCAGTTGATCAGTCCCTGCCTCATTATCAAAAACTTTCACTAGCCATTCATGATACGCCGGAAGTCAGTAACTATGAATTCTTCGCCAGCGAGACATTGGCAAAGCAGCTGCAACAGGAAGGATTTACAGTCGCTCTGGATGTTGCCGGTCATCGCACCGGGTTCGACGCTCGCTATAAAAGCGGAAAACCTGGTCCAGTCATTGCTTTCCTTGCCGAATATGATGCCTTGCCAGGCATCGGCCATGCTTGCGGTCACAACTTATTCGGAATCACTTCATCACTGGCGGCAGTTGCCTTGAAAACGGTCATTGATGACATCGGGGGAGAAATTAGGGTTTATGGAACCCCAGGTGAAGAGGGCGGCGAAAACGGCAGTGCCAAAGGAAGTTTTGTAAGAGAGGGATTCTTCAAGGATGTTGATGCAGCCTTATGTGTCCATCCTGGTTATCATCATGGCCTGACCGGTCCTTCGCTTGCCAATGATCCTGTGGATGTCGAGTTCTTCGGACGGGCTGCCCATGCCGCCGGTGCGCCGGAGAAAGGAATCAATGCCCTGGATGCAGTTATTCAGGTGTACAACTCCGTCAATGCCTTGCGTCAGCATCTTACAGATGATGTCCGTATCCATGGTGTGATTACCCATGGCGGCGATGTCGCAAATGTCGTGCCTGATCATGCCAGTTCCCGTTTCTATCTGCGGGCAGCTACCCGTACAACCTTGAACGATGTCTATCAAAAATTTGAGAACATCGTGAAAGGCGCATCACTTGCAACAGGTGCAAGCTATAAATTCGGCCTCTTCCAGAACAGCGTGGACAACACCATCACAACCCCCTTGTTCGATGCAGTCTACCTGAAGCATCTGCGTGAATACGGTCAGGATATTACCCAGGAAATCAATAAAGGATCAGGATCGACAGATGTCGGCAATGTCAGTCAGGTTATCCCGACAATTCAGCCTCATATCAGTATTTCAGATACCTATATTGCCGGACACAGCATTGAATTCAAAGCTGCTGCCCGAAGTCAGAAAGGGCTGGATTCCATTGCCTTAGGTGCTAAGATCCTGGCCCACACAGCCTATGACCTGATTCGTGATCCTGAGCTTCTCCAGCAGATCAAACAGCAGCATGCTGAGAATGTCCGCCTCCAGAACGGAGAAACCCATGATTGAGCTGCGTCACCTCTCCAAGACATTCAAAACCAAGGAAAGCAGCGTACAGGCAGTCCAGGATGTATCACTGACCATTGAGGATGGTGAGATCTTCGGCATCATCGGATACAGCGGCGCAGGCAAAAGCACCCTGGTACGATGTCTTAACATGCTTGAGCGGCCCGAGACTGGAGATGTAATTATTGACGGAATTCATCTTGGATCCCTCAATGAACGGTCTTTACGTAAAACCCGCAAGAAGATCGGGATGATATTCCAGCATTTCAACCTGCTTAGCTCGCGGACGGTTTATGAAAACATCGCCTTCCCGCTCCGTTATCAGGGCCTATCCAAGAAAGTCATCGCAGAAAAGGCATCCAATCTGCTGGCTTTGGTCGGGCTCAATGACAAGCGGGACAGTTATCCCTCCCAGCTCTCCGGCGGACAAAAGCAACGGGTAGCAATTGCCCGCTCTCTGGCAAACGATCCGGATATCCTGCTCTGTGATGAAGCCACCAGTGCCCTGGATCCGCAAACAACGGATTCCATTCTGAAACTGCTGCAGGACATCAATAAACGATTGAACCTCACTGTCGTCATCATTACCCACGAAATGCGGGTGATTAAGCAGATATGCGACCGTGTTGCTGTGATGGAGAACGGACGGGTTGTCGAATTGGATCAGGTTGTCCGTATCTTTGCACAGCCTCAGCAGGCCATTACCAAAGATTTCATCAGTACTGTCAGTACTTTAAGTCGGATCAATACCTTGATTGAGGAAAAGGCTGCGATTGTCAGCATCCGAACTCCTCAGCAACTGCTGCGCTTGGATTTCAAAGGAGAAAGCACCAAGGAAGCCATCATCTCAGAGATATCCAAGCAGTTCAATACAACTGCAAGCATTATCTTTGCCAATGTGGAAATCATCCAGCATACAATTCTAGGGACCCTCGTTGTCATTCTGGATGGTGATCCTGACAATCAGAAACAAGCCATTCAGTATCTGGATGCGCATGACATCCGTGTGGAGGTATTGAATCATGCTTAATTGGATCGCGACATTTGCACCGAACCTGGTGAAGTACTGGGGCGAATTCACACTAAGCATCCAGGAAACCCTGCAGATGTTCTTCTATTCAGGGATAATCGCCTTTATTGTCGGTCTCTTGCTTGGTACCTTGTTTGTGGTTACAAAAAAAGGCAATATCTTTGAGAACCGGCTCATTAACTGGATCATCGACAAAGCCATCAATATTTTCCGCTCTATCCCCTTTATTATTCTGATTGCCGCCCTGATTCCGGTGACCCGGATGATTTCCGGAACATCCATCGGCGTCAAAGGCGCCATCTTTCCCCTCGTTCTAGGCTGTGTTCCATTCTTTACCCGCCAGGTGGATATGGCCCTCTCTTCAATCGATGAGGGGCTGATCGAGGCAGCGCAATCCATGGGCATTTCGCCATGGGGCATTATCTTCAGGGTTTACCTGAAAGAATCCATCCCTGCTCTCGCCCGTTCAACGACGATTACAGCCATCAGTCTTCTAGGACTGACAGCAATGGGCGGAGCAGTCGGTGCCGGTGGTCTCGGTGCATTTGTTCTGCGATACGGTTACCAGAACTACTACAACGACATTATGATTATCTGTATTATCATTACCCTGATCATGGTGCTGATTATTCAATTCATCGGCGACCTGGTCATCAGAAAAACAACACACTAAAAGGAGAAAAAACAATGAAACGTCTACTGCTTGCTATACTCGTCCTCGGATTACTGGTTGGGTGCTCATCCGGCAATAAGACCAGTGATGTCACCAAAGTAACCGTCGGACTTACCGGAACAGATTCGCAAACCTGGAATTATATTAAGGAAGAAGCTCTGAAACAGAATATTGAACTGACTTTGAAATACTTTGATTCTTACCCGCTCCCTAACCGTGCACTCTCTGAGAAAGAAATTGATATCAATGCTTTCCAGCATCATATCTATCTTGAAAAGGAAATCGCCGAATTCGGCTATAAACTGACCGTTATCGGCGAAACCGTCTTTGCACCCTTAGCATTGTACTCCTCGAAGATTACCGCGCTGAACCAGGTAAAGGATAACGATAAGGTCGCAATCCCGGATGATACAACCAATGGCGGACGTGCCTTGAAACTCCTGGAAGCTCAGGGTTTCATCGAAATTGATCCCGCTGCCGGACTTACCCCGAAAAAAGCAGATATTACGAAATACAATGTCAACCTCGACATCGTTGAGATGACAGCAACCAATATTCCCGCAATTCTTCCTGACGTGGCTTTCGCCGCAGTGAATTCAGGCGTTGCCTACAAAGCCGGTCTTAAAGTTGAATCAGCACTTGCTCTTGAAGAAGCTGTCGCAGGCGACAACCCTTACATCAATGTCATCGTCGTCCGAACCGAAGATAAAGACAATGAAATCTACAAGAAAATTGTCGAGATCTATCACACGGATGCTGTGAAAGAGATCATCAAAAAAGAATCAAACGGGACATCTGTCCCTGCCTGGTAGTCCGAACATCGTGTTAAAAAAATGTGCCCCCTCCTTGTTTGCCGGGCACATTTTTTTATCGGGAAGCAAGGACACATCATCTGATGACTCCGTTTGACATGAAAATGAGTTCACGTGACTACCGCTTTTCTCCTGTTTCTTGATAATACTGATCCAACTGATTTTGCCAGTATACTGTATCTTCGCCTGTTATTTTCCGAATAACCCGGCACGGATTTCCCGCAGCGATGACATTGGCTTCGATATCTTTGGTCACAACAGAGCCTGAGCCTATAATCACATTTTCATGAATAGTAACACCTGGATTAACAACGACATTCCCGCCCAGCCAGACATTATCCTCAATAACGATCGGCTTGGCGAATTCAACCCCGTTTGAGCGAATTACTGAATCAATCGGATGGGAAGCGGTATACAAACTCACTCGAGGGCCGAACATCACATTATCCCCGATGGTTATCGGTGCAACATCCAGGAAGATGCAATCGGTATTCGCATAGAAATCCGCACCTAAGGTGATATTGCTGCCGTAGTCACAGTAAAAGGGCGGTTCAATTTTAAAGTACCCCTGTGTGCTTTTGAAGAGCTGGCCAAGAATAAGGCTGCCCTCTTCATCGCTCTCTGCCGCATGAAATGCTTTTAAAGCAGCCTTGCGCCGGCGGTTATCCGCTCTTAATTCCTTATCGCTGGCCCGATACAATAAGCCATGGATCATTCGCTGTTTCTGATTCTTCATTCATCCTTCTCCTTTTTCAATTGCTTCGTTCTACGCCATTCAGTTCATCCCGAATCAGCGTCAGTCCACTTTGGAATAGCCCGCTTTTGAAATCCTGTGAAAATGATTCCTCAACACGTATATCCGGGAGTTCAACGGCTTTGAAAACATCACTCAGCGAGGCTTTCACTTCCCGGATAAACCGCAGACGCCTCTCACGCTGAAGCAAACCTTCACTGGCATAGACGACGATGACTTCCGGGTTGTACATGCTGATCATGATGCTGAGGGCATAGGCAAGATTCTGTTTGAAATCAGCTGCACTCATCGTTGTATGAATCCATGGGAACAAGTAATGGATTTCCCCGCTGATGCCATGGCGGCCAAGAAACAGCGTATGATTCACCAGCAAGCCTGAACCAGGATAGTAGCCCTCGGGAAAATACAAGGCACTGATCAGGGATGATGTATGACGAGTGCCGAATCCGACCAAGGCGGCATTGACATCATTGATGATACGCACAGGCCGCTCCAGATCTTCTTCCAGAATGGGCCGCAACCGGATCTGAAGCAGGCCGGTGATATCCATGATTTCCAGCTGATCCTGAATTTCAACTCCGGGAATTCCAATCACAACCCCTTTGATTGCAGGATACTCACGGCATAGACCTTTCAGTTCACGCCGGATACTCTCTACATCGAGATCGGTGCTGAATCGGTTGACCAGCATCGCTTGCTGAAGGGTCACGACACTGAGTTCCATGGTCATCACGGTCTTGATTTCCCGGATCATTACTGTCGCGATCAATTGCTTGGTTTCATCAATCACATAGACGATCGGTTTACGACCGCCTGTTGAGTCCAAACTGTTCTGACGACGGATAAACCCGCTTTTGCACAGCTCATCGACAGTCTTCGAGACACTGACAATACTGAATCCAGTCGTTCTCGCCAAATCTTTCTGAGTATACGATAATCCGCTCAGAAACACCGATTTAACGGCGTTCAAGGAAGATACCCTCTGTTCTCGCTTCATCACAATCACTCCTGACTTCAATCTAGCGCATCCCGGACCAAAAAGCAATCTTCTTTTTTAATTCAATTAAAAAAGGTGTATACTGATGAAAAGAAAGGACACGTCTATGGATATCCTGTCAACCCTCAAACAACTCAAAAATACAACGCCCAATGAAGCAGTGCTAATCGAATACATCCTGAAGCATCCGGAACAGTGCCTGAATCTGAAACCCAAGGAAATCGCCAAAGCGGCCTATGTTTCACTGGCAACGTTATACCGTCTCCTGGAGAAAATCGAGTGTGCAGGTGTCAATGAATTCAAGATTGAACTTGCGATTGCGATCTCAGGCGAAAAAACAGCGCCTGAACAAGGCATCGATGTCAATTATCCGATCTCCAGCCAGGATAACTTCTACCAGATCATGGAGGGACTCGATAAAACCTACCAGCAGACCCTGGAAGATACCCGCAGCAAAGTCAATGCTCTGGTATTGCGCAATGTCATTGATCTCTTGGCTGATGCACCGGTCATTGATTTGTACACAACCTCGTCCAATGTGTATTTCGCGCAGAACTTCGCCTTTCAGATGCAGGAAATCGGACGGATCGTCAATGTTCCGACCGAAGAATACATCAGCAATGTCACAGCTGCCAACAGTGATGAAAACCATGTTGCACTCATGATTTCCTACGGAGGGCGCCGCCAAGGATCCAAAGCCCTGATTGAACTGCTCCAAGGGAATCAGACGCCGATCATCCTGATAACTTCAACCCAGGGAAATCCATTGGAAGCACACGCAACGCTGACTCTCTACATGTCCTCTGACGAAGATCACTACGACAAGATTTCATCGTTTTCATCCCGGCTCTCCTTGTTGTACCTGCTTGATTTACTGTATGCGAATATTGTATCAACCAACTTCAACGACTACATCCATTACAAGAAATCCCATTATCAGAGGATTGCGAAAGCACTGGGATAAATCTGTCAGTTTTCCTGATAAAACAGGCGATTTCAAACACTTCTTTCAACAACCTTTCAATGGGTTGTTTTTGCTTTCTTTATTTCATATAATCCAAGCGAGGTAACCCCATGACACTAAACACCATCGTCCTTGACCTGGACGGAACACTGCTGAATTCAAGCAAAACCATCAGTCCGAAAACCAAGGAAGCCCTGATCCATCTGCAAACGAAAGGAATCCGCGTTATTCTGGCCTCTGGACGACCAAGCAGCGGGATGATCGATATTGCCCGATCCCTCTCAATGCATCGCCATCATGGCAGAATCATCGCTTTCAACGGTGCCTGCGCGCTTGAAATGAGCACACTTGAACCCATCATTGAACACTTCATTGAAGCACCCCTTGCCCAGAAACTGCTTGCTCACTTGGAGAACTATCTGCTTATTCCCATGGTCTCTCAAGATAACCGCCTTTATGTTAATTCAGTCTTCAATGGAATGATCCACCTCGGCCCTCACCCGAAAGAGGATGATCCCCTCTTCAATATTATCGAATATGAAGCCACCGGAGGACACTTTCTTCTTCAGGAAGTGGGATCACTGGCACAGCATGTCAACTTTCCTGTCTACAAAGTGCTGGTTGCAGGCGAACCAGACTATCTTCACGACCAGCAATCAATCATGTTCGGTCCATTCAAGGATATTCTCCACGGCAGCTTTTCTGCACCCTTCTACTATGAATTCACCCATCCGGATGCCGATAAAGCCAAGACACTCCGCAAATTGGTCATGGATCCTTCGACAGTCATCGCTTTTGGAGATTCTCAGAATGACATCAGTCTTCTCCAATATGCTCATGTTGGTATCGCGATGGGAAATGCAGCCGATGACGTAAAACGTATTGCCGATGATATCACCGCAACCAATGATGAAGAAGGAATTTACCATAGCCTGCTCACTTACTTTCCGGACTTATTCTGATGGATGACTCAGATCGATCATGATCTGCTGCAAGCGCTGCATCATCCGCGAATCGTAAGGACTATGCCCACTGGCTTCCTCGATAAAAAGTCTGCTGTTGCTTACCTGGTGAAGTTCGTAAGCAGCACTGACCCGGCAATCCACATCATACCGGCCATGGACGATGGACATCGGGATATCCTGATATCTGGATGCATGATTCAGAATATAATTATCGTCATCAAACATACCATTCACGAAGAAATGACACTCCAGCAAGGCGAGACTACGATCACCGGGTGTTAGAGCTGATGCATCACTTTGCTCTGGAATATGCCTGACAATTGATCCCTCCCATAACGCCCAGTTCTTCAGGGCCTTTTCTCTTTCAGCAGGTGATCCCTGTCGGAATATCGTGTCATAGGCGTCAATCAGGTGACCTTGCTTTTCCATCGGAATAAGCGTCTTGAAACGGTCATGTTCCTCGGGATAAAAATAAGAAGCGCCCTCTTGATACAGCCAATGGATATCTGCCTGTCTTCCCAGGAATATCCCACGCAAAATCAGATGGACGACCCGCTCAGGATGAGCAATCGCATAAGTCAAAGCCAAGGTTGACCCATAACTTCCGCCAAAGACCAACCAATGATCAATCCTGAAAAATTTCCGAATGCGTTCCATATCGGCTGCTCCGCTAAATACCGTATTATTGTTCAACGAGAGAAAAGGCGTCGATTGACCGCAGCCGCGCTGATCAAAGGCAATGACAAACCAGGATTCCAGATCAAAAAACGAAAAACTCTGCTCGCTGATGGCGCCGCCAGGACCGCCATGACAGAAAATTACTGCCGGCTTTTCAGGATTGCCCCGCGTATAGAGGGCCAATTCATGCCCATCTTCTGTCTGCAAACGATAATCAACATTCATGCTTCTTCCTCACTTCCCTTTCCAAACAGTATACCACCTCCCTGAAAAACGGGGCCTTGAACCGATGAAAAAAAGTGATAATCGCAAATCTGCAGCTATCACTTTTTTCCGCAGGCGTGTTCCCGCTTCATCCTTTACTTCAAGGCATTGGCAATCATATTCTTGCTGCTCTGATAGGTAAAGATGAAATATCCTCCGTAGATTGCGAGAACGATACCAGAAATCAGGATTGCCGGCTGCATCAGATTCTTCAAGCCTGCCCCAGCCTGAAGCATGGCAATCACATAGTCAAATCCGAACACCAGATGGACACACGCCAGAATCAACGGTGCGATGAAATAAACTGAAATCTGGGCGAGGATGCTGCGGTTGATCATGGTCTGGCTTACACCTATCTTGGAAAGAACCCGATAACGTTCGGCATTATCCTGGGCTTCTGAAAGTTGTTGCAATGCAAGAACCACCACACTGCTGATCAGGAAAATAGACCCCAGATACAATCCGACATAAGTCATCATCATGTTGATCATGGAAACCTGGGCAATTGCTTCAGTCTTCGTTGCGACGGTAGGATCAGGATACAGATCGGGATTCAAGGCCAATTGCTCGCTTAGTGCATCTGCAAATACCGTATCACTCAACCCTTCTGCTAATTTAATACTGACAATCTGATTACCCTCAGTCCCTGCAGGGATAGCCTCGTCATTGACAATCAATGCCTGATTATAGAAATTGTACACCGAGAACAACGTCTTCGGCTGAATGGCATCGATCACTGTCAAAGGGGTTGAAAACGGCGTAATCTGCTTCGATTTCAAGGCTTCGTAAGTTTGGGTCATGTTCGTGTTCCCATTCAAGAGAACCGTCTGTTGCTGATCAAGATGGAGCGGTGCATAGCCATCCAATTGCAGAAACGCATTGTAATCTGACAATGGAATCACGTAAAGTTTCTGCCGGGCACTTATTTGCTGAAGATTGGATTGCATGGTTTCACTCAGATCACTGACATCCACCGTTTCAAAGCTATGCTGGCTCTGATACTGATTCAAGGCATAGACGGCCTTGATCGCCTTACTGTCTAGCTGTAAATCTCCAGTCGGATCACTTGCCGTCCCGGTGGACATTGCCTTGATGTAAGTCACATCAAAGCTTCCGATAGGATCAAGCATGTTCTTAACATACTGATTGATGCTGAAGCCGGTAGCAAGGGCTCCCAGTGAAAGAAGAAGCATCAAGCAGACAAAACTTAAGGTCACATGGGTTGAACTGATCTTCGCATCCAGCTGACGCAGAACAAACACATTGAGATTACGATAGTAGAACTTCGGGAACGACTTGAATATACGCAGCATGAATCCAGACAGCGAGAAGAAGAACAGAAAGGTTCCTGCAGCTCCGACAAGCATGATCATCATCAGATTCCCGCGGCGGATACCCATGTAATAGGCCAGCGCGATCAAAGCAAGGGCAATTGCGAAAAGGATCAGGGATACAGGACGCGGAAAGCGCAGGCGTTTTTCACTGACCCTGTTTGCTTTCAAGAGATCAATCAGCTGATACTTTCCGATAATCCAGGTATTGAAAATCATGACGACTAAAAAGATCAGCATGAAACTGAGGACCGTCAGCAGTGTTGCCGGCACGGAGAAGACAAAATGATAATCGACACTTACCGCAAGGATATTAGCACTGACCAAGGTAATTCCTTGCGATAGGAAGAACCCCAGCAGCAACCCACCGATCAAAGAAATTAAACCAATCATAAACGTTTCATAGACAAGAACTCTTGAAATCCGGGAATTTTTCATTCCCAACATCATGTAAAGGCCAAGTTCTTTCTTACGGCGCTTGATAATGAAATTGTTGGCATACAGAATCAAGAATCCGCAGACCAAGGAAACCAGGACTGAAAGCATCGTCATGACCTGACTGATCAGCTGAAACAGCGTCAGCTGCTCCTTGTTGAGATTCAGGATGACCTCTTGCTGATCAAAGGAATTAAACGTATAGAAAATCGAGACACTGAGCAGTAATGTCAGAAAATAGATCGCGAAATCCTTATAGCTTTTACGGACATTCTTAAGCGCTAATTTAAAGTACATCTGCGCTATCTCCTCCAAGCACGCTGAGGACATCCATGATGGCATTGAAGAATGCCTTCCTGCTTTGGGTTCCCTTGCTTATCTCATTGAAAATCTTCCCATCCTTGATAAAGAGAATCCGTTGGCAATAACTGGCAGAGAAGGTGTCGTGTGTAACCATCATGATCGTAGTCTGATACCGCTCATTCATTGCTGATAATGATTCAAGCAAGACACGGCTGGATTTGGAATCCAAAGCACCGGTCGGTTCATCTGCTAGGACAAGACTTGGATCACTCACCAAAGCCCGTGCACAGGCTACCCGTTGCTGCTGGCCTCCAGAAAGCTGGTATGGGTATTTAGCAAGACACTCCTCAATATCCCAGAGTTTAGCCAACGCCATAATTCGCGTCTTGATTTCATGAGGATTGACCTGATGGATAGAAAGACTCAATGCGATATTCTCATAGGCAGTGAGGGTATCCAGCAAGTTAAAATCCTGGAAGATAAATCCCAGTTGATCCCGGCGAAAAGCAGAAAGCTGGTTTTTCTTCAACGCAACGATATCCTTGCCGTCGATGATAATCTGTCCGCTGGTTACCTTATCAATCGTGGCAACACAATTCAGCAGCGTTGTCTTTCCGCTTCCGCTCGGTCCCATGATTCCAATGAATTCACCCTCTTGAACCGAGAACGAAAGAGAATCCAAGGCTTTGGTGATGTTTCCTTTATTCCCGTAATATTTTTCAATATGATTTACCTGTAGAATGTCGTTCATACTTACCTCCTGACCTCTCTATCATAGCCATAATGACGCAGGCAAACCATCGCTTCCTCTTACACTTTCCTTACACTCTTGTAAGGTTATCCTGATCAGCGCTAATCCACAGAAACTCAACGCAGCGTCTGATCCAGCGGAAAACGGACAATCACCTGAGTTCCATGCTCAGAAGCAATCTCCAGTCCCAAATTCAATTTCAGAGTCAATTGCTTGCACAGATACAAGCCCATGCCAGTCGCATGCGTGAATGAGCGGCCATTCTCACCTGTAAACCCTTTTTCAAACACCCGATACAGATCGGATGCACGTATACCGATGCCGTTATCATCCAGATGAAGCGAAAGCGTTCGTTGGGTTGATGTCGTGTAAATCGAAAGAAGACCGCTTTGAGAAGGCATGTACTTCAATGCATTGGATACAAGCTGAGCTAAAATAAACACGATCCACTTACTGTCTGTCAGGACCTGCCGGTCCAGATGATGCAAGTCAACCTTGATTTGCTTTTCGATGAAAGTGGACGCATATTTTCGGAGCACCTCATCCACGCAATCCTGCAGGTTCACTGCTTTGATCAGATAGTCCTTCTCAGCGAACTGAGTCCGAGAATAATAAAGCACCTGTTCAACATAATCCTGAATGGACGTAATCTCTTTCATCATCTGCTGCTGCTTGGCATGAGGATGATTGCTGACCAGCAGCTGCAGGCTGGTCAACGGGGTCTTGATTTCATGAATCCACAGTTCAATGTATTCCTGATAATCCCGTTGTGCTTGCTGATAACTATTGATCCGGGTATTCATGTCCTGATTGGTGATTTCCAAGGCATCAAGCAGGTAATCCCCCTCCAGAAATCCAGGACGCTGAATCAGGACATCAATCAGTGTTTTCTGCTCAAGATCATTGAGCGTCCTGAAAAACGCCGTATAAAATCTTTTCCGCTTATAATAATCAAGCAGATAGAGACTGATGACCATAAGCAAGAACAAGACCGTAAAGACCATCCAGATTTCCGGCTGAACCCCTAGCGTCAGCAAGAAGAACATAAACAGACCATAAAACAGAAGACAGCCCAGCAAAACCGCTGCCTTGGATGACAGATATTCAATCCAGTTCATGAAGCAGATACCCCATTCCTCGTTTGGTTTCAATCAGTTCCTCACATCCGAAACCCATCAGCTTCTTGCGTAACCGATTAATATTGACAGTCAGTGTATTATCATCGATATAGACCGATTCATTCCACAGATAGTTCATCAGCTGCTCACGTGTCACGATCTGTCCCTTGTTCTGAAACAAGCAAAGCAGGATGCGCATCTCATTCTTGGTCAGTTCTTCCTGCACCTCATCACGGCTGATCGTGCCTTTTCCTAAATCAAAATGAACGGATCGATAGTTATACGTAAGCTGCTGGTTTTCCGTGTCCAGCAAACGACGCATACGGGCTAATAGAATTTGCAGATTATAAGGTTTCTCGATAAAATCATCAGCACCAAGGTTCAAGGCAATCAGCTCATCCACATCATTCGAACGGCTGGTTACGACAATGACCGCAATCTCGGACTGCTTTTTAATATCTCTGCAGATCATATTGCCATCAATTCCCGGTAGATTCAGATCCAGAAGAACACAATCCGGCTGCAAGCGCAGCACTGTCTGTGCCGCCTCCTTGAAATCAGTCAGCGCATAAGCGCTGAATCCATTATTCTGAAGGAAGACAATCAATTCATCACGGATGGTTTCTGAATCTTCAATAACCGCTATTGTACTCATAATTTCACCTCTAAATTGAGTATAGAAGATTTTCGGAGCCATATCAAGTGCACCGGTTTCCCAAGATAAGTCGAATCGGTTGACGTCCGTTCATTATCCCCCTATAATGGCTATATACATGCAGAGACAAGAACAAGTAGGCGTGTGGAAACCTCCTCAGAAAGAGATTAAAATCGATGCGATAATCTCAGGTGATAAGCCCGTTGAATGCCTCTTGTAGCAATGCAGATGAATCCAGTAGTCTGTGTCGGTATCACCCGTTACGTGAATTGAGGACAGTTTCTGTCGAATAAGAGTGGAACCACGAACCATCGTCTCTTGAGAGGATGGTTTTTTCTATGAAGGAGAACCCCTATGAAAACGCGTACCCTAGCCCTTAATGCCCTCCTGATTGCGATTATCGTCCTGATGTCAGTTATCCCTTTTCTTGGCTTCATCCAGATTGGGCCGATCGCAATCACCCTTAGCCATATTCCTGTGATTATCGGCGCCATTATTCTTGGACCTGTCTCTGGCGCTGTTCTGGGAGTAACTTTCGGTCTTGGATCATGGTATGCAGCCTTAACCCGTGGCGCAACCCCTGTTGATCTTCTGTTCACCAATCCCTTGGTTGCGATCTTGCCCCGGCTTCTCTTCGGTTTGGCGGCCGCCTATCTCTGGAAACTGGTGCGTTTAAAGAACCAACAACCCAGTGCATCCAAGATTGCCTTTACGGCCTTCAGCTCAACCTTGGTTCATACCGTCGCGGTCCTTTCCACAATCTATCTGACCATCCAGTTAACACAGGATCAGACATTGCTTACCCTTATCGCCAGCGGATTCATGCCATTTGTTCTAGGAGCCGTCGGGGTAAATGTCCTGATGGAAGCTCTGACCGCCATCTTTGTCTCATCTGCTATTCTCAGCGCCCTGGGATTTGTGAAGAAGAGCAGGAAACCGGACTTCATTCCACGTCCGCTCACCCAAGCCAACCAAATCTTCATGATTCTGGTTATTTTAGCAGTCTGGCTAACCAAACAACCCCTGTATCTGCTTTTCCCGCTGGCCTTTGGACTACTCGGTATTCTCTTTAATGATAACCCGATTATCGTAATCGGTCGGCGCTTCCTCAAAAAACCTCTGGATAGCTATCATCGCGAAGATCCAGATGCCCAGAAATTTTCTCAGATGATTGCGCTCATCCTGCTGACAATCGCCTTGGCTGCTTTCTTGATCAATCTGGATTATGTCGGTTACATCGCCTCCGGACTCGTCGTCATTGCCGCTGCACTTGCTATCGCTGGATTCTGCATTGGCTGCTATCTCTTCTTTAAGATGTCACTCAAACGCCAGCACAACGCAAAAAAATAGTTCCTCTGCAGGAACTTTTTTATATTGACCGCCTACAGCTGTTCTCACTGCACCGATAAAAGACTGGGGTCAGTCCCAGATAGAGATTGTCTTTATTTCCCATTTCCGTATGCAGAGGAGTACGGAACAGGTGCATTTTTCATTCATTGGACACTCGGCAGACATAATACCCGCCAATAACTGCAGCATTGCCCCTTGACCGTTGAATTGCGTCTAATAACCGGTCTGCTGCGGTATCCTGAGTAAAATATATGAAAAATCTTTCTTCACACATCATAAACCCTGCCATTTCTGAATTCAAATCAGCAAATAACCCTCCAACAGAAAAACAGTTCCCATAAAAGAGCCGTTGTCACTCACCTGGGCTAATTTTCGTGACCTTCAAGCTGGTCGCTGTCCTCGTTGGTATGAGTAGCCATGTAAATCAATTCAATCACAGACAGAGCCAGGCAAATCGGGGGATAGAAATAAATCAAAACAGCAACAACCCCGGTCAAGGCAATCATCCAGATGCTGCTCATAGCCCGATAGACGGTCATGCCGGATACTTTCTTGGCCAAGTCAGGTGCAGTCTCATTCAGGGATTCAATAATCCCCTTCGATAACTGACGGTAGGCAAAACTCCAGATCAAGAAGACCGCCAGATAGAAATACTCCGGCACCCGCTGATCAATAAACCGGCCGACCCAGGCTGTTGCGATAGGAATCAGCGACATGGAAAACAGCCAGACATTATTCAGCCAGTAAACCTTCTTGGTGACTCGCTTCACTAAAGCAAACATATAATGATGATTGTACCAGGCAACGCCGATAAAATAGAAGCTGACTGCGTACGCAATAAAATACGGAAGCTGGGATAAAATCCCCTCAACCGTTGCCACTTCCGGAACATGAAACTCCAAAACCATGATTGTCATGATGATCGCAACAACCGCATCCGTAAATGCTTCAACCCTACCCTTTTTCATAATTGATCCCCTTTTCTGTTACCAGTGTAAACAATCCGCACTTCCATTTCAAGCAAAATAACAGGCCGAACCAACCGAAAAAAATAAATCACGCTTCCGAACAAAAACAGATCATTCCAAAGAATAGATTACTTGGTATTTATTCTATGAAATGCAGTGTCAAACAGCTATTCCTATGTGAAAAATGACACATGACTACACTTCATTCTCACGGGAAATTTTTTTCCTATTTTCCCTCCCGCAGGATTCTCCAAAGTGTCGTACGGCTGATTCCTAGCAGCTTAGCTGTTTTGGATTGATTCATGTTGTTCTTGATCAAAGCTGTCTCAGCAATCTTTCTGATTTGAGTTTCAAGCGTTTCCCCTTCCCTATAGGTATAGCCGATGGACTCAACCGTATTTTCCAGGTACTGAAATTCTTCATTCAGGATGCGTTCTGTATCCTTTGTCCCGATATAAAGATCTGCTGTAAGGGCAGCAAGTTTACGGACGATTCGTTTGAACTGTTTTATGTTCTCTGGCCAGTAATAATTCTGTAACAGAAGCAATGCATTCGGGCTCGCTCCGATGACGTTGGTATGCAGCTCCATATTAATTTGGTTTAAGTACAGAATCAGTAGATTCGGAATATCCTGAATGCGATTCCTGAGCGGCTCAAGATAAATCGGCAATGTCTCCATATGATTTTCCAGGAAGGATGAAAACGCATCATGTTTCGATGTTTCAATCGTCATCGTCATTGAAAAGAGAACTTTATTCGTTTGAATCATGGATGATTCAAGCAGGAATTGTTTCAGATAGTTGAGATGGATTGAACGCAGCAGATTAACTTCCTTGAAGTAAAAGGTTGAACCTTCATGGTAGAGAGGTGATTCATAATTGTTAAAGAGTAAATTCCACCCGTTCGTATCGATTACTTTGCAATCAATGATGTAGAATGGATGATCAAACAGATGGGAGTGTGTATAGATAAACTCAGCCATTCTTGTTTTACCAATTCCTGGTTCGCCAAGAATCAGCACAGGAAGTTTCGATTGACTGTAATTGATCACTTTTTCACGGAATTCCATATTCTGGAATTCATCATAGAACACATTGTAGAAATCATTTTTCACGTTCGCCTGTGAGTAAAGTGATAATCCAGCAACATTGTTAGGTGCCGTCAATACAGATTCACGACACTCAACACCATAAAACAGGTCATTTTCAAAATCGAACCGATGACTATGGATTGTATAAACGTGATCCTTTAGCGTTCTTTTCGCTTGGAAGACATGATTTAAGGCATACTTTCTAACCAGATGTTCGCAAATCCGAGTCACTTCATCATTTTCTTCACAGTTCAGCGTATGAACCCGTTTAAAATTCTTATCAAAAATCAATATTTTTTTGTGTGAAAACCTGTAGTAATTCTCGAGCAGATTGCTGATCCGATCCGTCTGAGATTTCTGTTTCAGTCCTTCAATGGCTTGATGATATGCCGTCTGTATATCATCGAAACTTGGATATATTGGAATGAAATTCTTATTCAATTGAACGCATGTTTCACCAACTCTGGAGTTTCCAAGAAACAATGATGTTCCTTGGCCATCTTTTGAGACGATCAAATCATCGATTTCTTTATCCTGTTGATATGTCATCACTATAAAATCAAGTTGCAGGACATGCTGGATGTCACGGATCATCGCTGCAGCCGCAGATGCTACAATGATAGAGAATTCACCTGAATAATTGGAACCCATCACAATGCTCTTCAAATAAGTGATCTCGGAAAGAACAATTGGAATGACGCTTCCCTTGAACAGTGTTTTAATATTTGATTCAAATTCTTCATTGCAAAGTATCAGGTCGACAGCCGGTTTCAGAATTTGAGGAAGAATCATATCGATGTCTAAGGGACTGACCACCAAAACTTCAAACATATGGTTATGTTTCTCTCTCTTATCAAGATTGATGAGTGTTTGCCGTTCATTTTCAGATGAAACAAGACACAGACAATTCATAGAGCCTCCTTGTTCATATATGAAACATCATATCCACATTAATTCAAGATATCAATCATTCGAATCATATCGTTTCAAATTGCAACACTAATTCATTGAATTTTGATGATGAACTGAAAGCTATTTGGTAATCTATTTTTGTAAACGTTTACATCATAGGAGGGAATTATGAAACCAGTTGTCGCAATAACTATGGGAGACCCCGCCGGGGTTGGGCCGGAAATAGCAGCCCGTGTTTTTTTGAAGGAGTCACTCTTTGCTTTTTGCCATCCGATTCTTGTCGGTGATATCGAAGTCATGAGAAAGACAATCGAGCTCTTGTCTCTTTCATTAAAAATAAACAAGATCACAAGCATCCAACAGGCTTTATTCACATTAGGTACCATTGATTTAATGACCACTGATGTTCAACTGACCCATGGAAACGAAGTTGCCTACGGCATCGCAAGTCCGCTTGCAGCCACCATGGCACAAAGCTATATTGTGAAGGCAATTGAACTTGCAAACATGAATCAGGTTCACGTCATCTCGACTGCACCGATCAATAAGGATTCTTT
>CALNCD010000026.1 GCA_937874965.1 uncultured Erysipelotrichaceae bacterium
CTTTGAAAAAGTAGAAAAGGTCCGTAATCAGGACTAAATAAATAATCAAGTCCCGATTACGGACCTTTTCTACTTTTTCAAAGGCCTTTGCCGTTTGAAACCAGAGACTGGCGACAAAGCAGAAACTGATGAAATAAATTGAAATGATCTGCAGCAAGGTGATCAGATCAATTGAGTTGTTCATGTGCTGAACAGGAATATTGACAACCATTACCGTTAATATTATGGCGATAACAGCATCACTGAATAGAATGATACGTTCTTTCATAGATTGCCTACTTTCTAACCTTAAAACCAGACACCAAGGTTACCGTTTTACAGTGTAGGAAACTCTGGGATTTTTGTCAATCTAAATCTGAATTAACAGAGGCCTATTCCTGTATTCATGAAGGATGGGCCAACCGAAACCAGCTGTTTTGAAAGTCCGTCGAACTATCGCTGCTTTGTTTTTGAATCCCTGCTGGCAAGCTTCCAAGCGCTCAAAAATTCAAGAAAAAAACGTACAGAGACCAGAAGAATGAAGATTCCGAAGATAAGATCATACTGATTCTGATGGCTTATATATCGAGTGCCATATAGGATTGCGATGATAACGAGAATAACCGATACACCTAAGTTAGAGTATTTCCGCATGAACGGTTTGTATCGCATTCGTATTCCCCCCTTGATAATATTAAATGGTGAGCAGATTTGGCCAGAACAACCTAGTCCGGGTTTCTGGAGGAAGAGAGATTCATCTGGAATTGAAGTCTGAACGAAGCGATTGCTCGTAAAAAAGAAGGGAATCCGTAGGCGATGGCTGTATAGTCTAAGCAGGTTGAATAAAGTCGTACGTCAAGGCTTCAGCAATGGCTTTATGCGTAATTGCTTCCAGAACATTTAGATTGATGTCTGCCAGTTTCTTAATATATAGACATGATTTTCCGGTCGTGAATTTTCCTAGATTTTTGAGTTCAGGGCAATCACGAATCGTAAACGAGAGATAAAGAGTAATGGCCTGCTTGCGGTTTGCCAAGCCGATTAAGGGCATGTTCCCGCTATGTCCGCTTTTATACTCGTATCTCAAATTCCCGAAACCAATAATACTTCCCCACATTTGCGGCTGAAGGGCGGTGATGTCGCTGAATAAATCGACAAGTTTCAGAATATCAGTCTTTCGGGGATCGCTGAGTTGATCAAGGTATGACTGGGCACTTTTTTCGGTTATTTCCATCGTCTGTCCTCATTTGCTGCATGAGCATTTCTCGTTCTTTCCCTGAATATAACACACCTGTCTGCTTCTTTCCATTATGACGCAATTATTTGAAGAAAACTGATTCATTCATGGGTATGGGATGAAAAACATCATCAAAAAAAGCGAGATCTTGTCACGCTTTTGAAAGATTATCGATGGACGGATAGGAAATACGACAACGAGCCGGGTATGTTCCGGACTGCTGCGAGCGATATCTTCTGTTATGCATGGAATTACTTGTAGTTAAGCATATCTGTGCTGTTTCCGGATGATGTCGGGCTCAGCTTGATACAACCTGATAACTGTAATCCTGGTTTTGGATCCGTGAGGAAGTACACAGGAGAGACATCGGAATTGCCGCTGCGAACTGTACTGTTGTTGATAGAGAAGGTCATGTCATTTCCGTATGAGTTTCCGAAGAATTGATTGGCATCGTCGATGCGCAGGCCATGTGAATATTCGGAGTAAAGGGTTGCGCCATCAATAATGATGTTCTGATTTTTAACATCACTTGCAATGTTGTTATGGGCATAGAAGGCCGATGAGTTCTGCTCATCGGTCATTATCATGGTACTTGAGAACTGGATGGTTTGATTCTCATGGGTTCCGATACCAACACCGGAATTGAAGGCGCTAAACAGAACGCAATCCTGGAAGATAATCTTGCCTTCACCCGGGAAATCGATATGAACCGCATAGGTCTGGAATTTGCTCTTTGATGATTTCGGTATTTCAGGGCGTAAAGCCAGGAACTGAATATTCGCAAAGATTGCATTACCGCTTACTTCCATCGGCGGGTGATAGTAGTCATCATCGTAACTTATGATCTTAGTTTCGGTTACATTCTCACCAATGATAATAGTTGCGGTTGAACCGATCAAACTTAGGTTTTCAATGTAGTCGCCGGATTGAACAAAGATAATGGCTTGAATAGAGGCGTCGCTGATGTGTTTTATAGCTGCATTAATCGTTACGAAATCGCCTTGGCCATTCTGATCCACTGTAATCACAGGCAATGTTTTATCGATGTTTAGCTTATCCATATAGTTGGCAAGAATTTCTTCTTTGGTGAGAATAGGATCTACTGACTTTGGATTAAAAGGATTGTTTCCGATAAGATGAATGGCCAGTGCCGACGTGAAAATACAGATTACAATCAAGACTGTAAACCGCATAAACCGTCGTTTGGCATATTTTTTCGTTTTTCTCATTTTAATTCCTTTGCCATGGATTTTTCCCTTGATACGTAAAGTATACCATATTGCTGCTTACAAATATATTCCGGCAGGCAATTTGAAAAAAAGGTGTATAGAAATCAGGCTTGGCAAGCATACTGAAACAAGGTGCATCAAGCACCTTGTTCTGGATCGGTATGGTCAGCAGCTTCTTTGATTTTCTGTTCTAAATTCCGCGATATTCTCTGATAGCCGTAGGAAATCAGCAGGGACAGGATACCGAACGTCAAGAATGCCAGGATACGTGCTGGCAAGGTAACTGCACCAATATCGAGCAGAAACAGTTTCGCAATCACTGCAAGCATAATTCCGAGTCCTGTTTTGCGCAAGCCGGAGGAGGATGTCCTGAATCCGAGATAGACGCAGATAATTGCCAGAATAGCATAGAAGCAATCAAGGATAACCGGCAAGGCATAGCTGTCGATGTTTGCATGGGCCATCACTGAAACAAGGATTGCTAAGTAGGCCTCGCCGCTCAGTACAGTCATTGAAATGCGCTGCAGTTTCTGGTCATAGAGATAGCGAAGCTGCCGTGCAATCAGAATCAGGATAAGCAACCCATTTACGATGGAAACAATCAATAACAGGACACTTGATGTTTTATTGACGTTGAGGATTATCGGCTGGGCGCTGTTAATGAGCGTGAATAAGGCGAGCGGGATTGTCGCAAGCAATGAGAAAAACCGCTTGGGATTCTGTTCATGAAAACTGTAGAAATATGTGTACAATGTTGCGGTTGTGAGGTCCAAGACTATTAGCATACGGCGCAGTTCATTCGGATCTCTGAAAAAGTGCAGGGAAAGAAGATAGCTGACACTTAGGAAGAGCAGGAAGTAGCCGAACAGGAAGCCTAGAAAGTTTTGAATGTTGATGAGGTCACTGAGAGATCTCATTTTCCATTTATCAATGGTTTCAGGATGCTTAATCGGCAGGAAATGCAGAGTCAGCATCAATCCGATTCCTGCAATCAAAAGATAGGCAAATGCGGATCCAATCGTGAAATCGATAAGTTGAGTACCCAGGGAAAAGCAGCTGAGATAAAAGAAGATCTGCAGGGCAAACGAAGTTCCCAGATAAGCGCGCTGTTCGGGGAAACGCTGATGGATGAATTGATTCATCGTGATTAGCAGTACGATGCCGATAAATCGCAATTCAGGAATTCTGGTATGAAGGTAAGGAATGAAATAGGCAACCAGGTACAGGCAATAAAGATTGAAGATGACAATCAGGAGTGCTGAAGCTTTTGGCAGGGATTGCACGGTGGTCAGGATTTTGAAGAGATAGACCATGACGGCAATGAAAATGATCTGTATCAGACTGCCGACAAGCAAAGATGATCGGCTGATCAGTGCGAAGGATGCTAAACCGGCAAAGGAGAGGGCATATAAAGCAATATAAACGGTGGTGGAACTTGGCTCCAGTTTTTGCCGTTGAATCTGAATGATCGGATACAGTGTGAACAGTCCAAGATAGATAGCTTCAATCAGCAGTGAAGGAATCAATGCGAAATTACTGTAGCTGAGCAGCAGGAAGATCCAAGGAGTAAAGCAAATGAAGCTTGTAATCCACAGGGACTTCCATTTAAAGGAATTGAACAGGGTCAGCATCATGAGATTGACAATAACCAAGTAGAACTGAACGCCATAGAGCGAACTGGCGGTTATTCCTATGAGATTGACGTAGCTGATAAGGGGAAGATAGGCACCGATCAGAGTGATCAGAGCAATCGGTAATCGTTTATAGAACAGAGTCAGTCCCATTGATAAAAGGCATATCACAAGCAAGATGATAAAGGCAATCTGGATTGAAAAGGTCTCTAGTACAAAGTAATTGATATAGACGCCGATATAGAAAATGCCGATTCCGCCCCCGATTAATCCCCATGAAAAGACTTCGTTGCCTCTACGACGGGTAAATTCACCGATGGCAAACAGGAGCGCTCCGATGACGAAAATCAAGAGGCCTTTCAATGTATCGGTCATTGAGTTGATGCTGTAAAGACCGATCGAAACGATAGCCAGGAAAATAAAGAAGATTCCAATATAGTTGAACACTTTCAACCCCAGACGGGATTCTTTTTTAAAGACGGCAGGTTGTGGGGAAACCGGCTTGTCAGGAAGCGGTTCCTGCCTTATTTTAGAAACCTCTTGAATGGTTTCTTCACTGGTTGTTTTTAGGGCTTCATCAATGATCTGAAGCTGTTCATTTGCGTTAAGGGTGATTGAGTTGCGCAACGTCTGGATATCATCCAAGGCCGATCCTTTGAATTGGTCCAAATGAAGCTGAATATCCTTCTCCATCGCTGTGCATTGCTGAAGAACTTGCTGCCGAAGCCCGACAAGACGCTGCCGGTTTAATTGGGCAGAACCGTTTAAAAGTTCAAGCAAGCGGTTTTGATAGTGATTTAAAAGCTGATTACGCTCATTCATGAGGGCTTCTTTGAGTTGTAAGCGGGACTTCTCCAATGCCTGTTCACTTTCACGCAAGGAAGACTGCAAGGTTTCAATTGATGCGAGTTGCTGTTCACTGAGCGCTTTAAGCCGTTGGTTTTCCTGCTCAAGTTGGCCAGGATTACCTCCCCCGCTTTGAAGGGACTGTTGAATCGATTTGTTTAGCTGTTCCTGTTCGGCCAGAAGTTCCTGTAATGTCTTGTTCATAATCTTCTCCCTGAATTGGTTATAGTTTATCATAATCCGCCAGGTAAATACAGAAACTAATGAAAGACATTAAAAAAAGGAAATTCATAAAGGAACCCCAGTGCTGCACTTCGACTTAGTCCATAAACAGAACAGTATCATGAAGCGATGACTCGATGAAAAAGACCGGGTGAAGGGCAGAAACCGAGATGCCCAATTGTTTCGTCTGAGAATTCAGTTTTATGTTGATCAAGAGCAGTATTCCTTGAAGGGAGTCCAGTACAGATTGACAGAATCAGTGAAGATGTTCACTTTTCTAACAAACTTGGCTCGAACGGTATAATTCGGAAGTCTAAAACAAGCAAAAATTTAAAATTTGTAAGAAATGGTTGATTAATATTTAATTTTTCTATGTTATGATTGGGTATACAGAGTTATCATAAATAACACTATGATAAGGGAATAGGGAGATTTAATGGAAAATTTAATTCAGAATTACCGAAAGTATGTGAAGCCTCTTTACGAACGGATCGCATTCATTGTCCTTTCGTTGATTGTGCTCTTTCTGTTGTTCAGTGTACAATCGAACATCGGTTCATTGATTGATGCAGCTTTGAACATTACCGGTCTGAGCGCCAATGCAGCCTTGTCTCTTCTAGGGAAACTGGAATCCATCATTTCTAACCTGAAAGCTATTCGTGTCTTTGCGTTTCTGAATCTTATTGTCGCAGCCGTTGTTTTAATCGGTCGGAAAGAAGAACGTTTTAGTCTTTCAACAGTATTCTTTGGGTTTGGGAGCGTATGCCTTCTGGTAAGTGTCTTATTATTGAATTCAACAATCAATGGTCTTTCTGATTTATCCGGCAGTTCAATGAACGCCATTGGAAATCAATTAAGTGGATCATCTGCATCTGCGTCTTTTGGGATGGAAATAATCTACACAGGATTAACCTTGGCAGCCTTGAGTTATGGCGTGGCTGTGGTCTTTCTAAGTTTTGGGTTAATCAAGAAGAAGCTGTATGTTGTTCGTAAGTCATTACTCATTCAAGAGGAAGTCAGCACAGTTGCCTATAAGAAGTTTAATTTCAATTTCAAAAAATACGTGAAAGTTTATGTGGCTGCTGCGGTCGTGATCGGTGTGTTTGCCGGTTATCGGGTCTGGGACACGTATTTCAATAAAACAAAAGTTGATGTCTTTGAATTCATCACGGTGAAATACTCCGGCCTGTCAGGTGAGGGCAAAGCCAAAATTGTTCGTGGAACACCTGTTATTGATGACAGCAAAGTCGTAGAATTCCTGGATGATGTTAAATATGAAGTGACAACACTCAGCGGGTTGAGCAACGGGGATACGGTTCAAGTGGTGGCGAAGTTAAACAATGCGCTTCTGGAGAAGTATAAGCTTAAAGTGGATACCACAACGAAGACATTCACAGTTGCTGGATTGGCAGCTGTTCCGACAGATGTTAATGGTATTGCGGACTATGAAGCATTAGTGACTAAAATGAGAAATGAGGCCAAGAGTGCACTTTCCAAAACGTCATCGCTGTATACATATACCTACACTGAAAAAGACATCTTCTATGCAGGGGATTCCAGTTCGTACTCTTTCCCTAATGGAACAGTGATGATTGCTTACGATGTTAAACGGAAGTCGATTTATTCGAACACTGAAACCCAGATGGTGTATTACTACTACATTACCGGAATTCTTGTGAACGAGAAGGGTGAGAGAATCGCAGATGACGGCAAACCGGTAACGAGTGAGCGCGTCCGATATTTAACCGGATATGTTACTTATGAACAGTTTGTCAAGGAAGCAAAATCGAAAGGCTTCAAAGAAGTTGCTGCTGAAGGAGGTCTCTAGGATGAGTAAGAAACGCGAATTATTTGAAGAATTGAAACTTGATCCTACGCTTTCCAAAGAAGATGTCCTGATGTATGTCAAGACCTTTATGCCAAGTGTCAGTGAGGAAGATAAGCAACTGCTGTATACCCGGATTGAAGAAGCCTATGCTGAAGAACAGGAAAGTGGAGCGAGTCAGGAACAAGCTGAGTTGTCACATCAATCCGATGAACCCAATGAACCTGAAAATCAAGGAAGTGAAAACCCATCAGCAAAAGCAGAACCTGAGATTTCTGCTGCTACGGAAGCTGAACCCAAGCCGTCATTGGAAACTGTGAAGAACAGCGGAGCATCTGTATTTAAAACCTACAAGGAGCAGTTTGCAGTCCGTGATAAAAATAATCTTTGGGATAAGGTAAGCATGATCTTGTCCGGGCTTCTGATTGTTGTGATGATCATCAGTGCAGTCAATGTCCGTGTCTATGGAAAAACAGAATTGGGCAATGCGTTCAAGACTGGTTTCTGGTGCAATTGGATTATCTTTATTCTTGCGCTGGGATTAACTGTACTGGCACTGAGTCAGCGTCTTTCTCTGAAAGGGCGCAAACAGTCGCTGACGTGGGTTGCTTCCCTGAGTGCCGGAATCGTTTCCATGTGGACAGCTCTGAATTTTATTACGCCGCTTGGTCTTTATATCAAAGCAAGCAAATATGGGATATTTGACACAAGCTTGCTCAGTGAAAGTCAAGTTCGGACGTATTCAAAATTTGCAGTCCAGCTCTCCTCCAAAGTGGCATTGATCTACCTGTCGATCCTGCTTTGCGCTCTTGCGCTTGCGGCAACTGCATTACTGGTTTTCAAGAAGTGGAACCTTGAAGTCGTGAGTGTGGCGGATGATGCCTTGAAGCTGAAACCGGCAAGTCCAGCGGCAACTGTTGAAAAGCCGGACGAAGGACGTGAAACAGTAAAGAAGCCGGACACTGATGAACAATCAGGCACCGATGAAAATTTAGACCAGGCAACAGCTGAAACGTCAGAAACAACAGAAGAACCAGATCATCAATCTGCTGAATAGCCGATAGTTATCGTCGGGAAAAGAGAGTGGCCAATGAACTGACCCCAAAATCTTGGACGGTCTAATGAATGGGTAAACTTAAGGATTG
>CALNCD010000027.1 GCA_937874965.1 uncultured Erysipelotrichaceae bacterium
TGTTTTTGTTTAAATCGATATTTCCTGTTCAGTTTTCAAAGATCATTGCCTCCGCTGCATGTGATTCACTTACAGGGGGCTTATAAATAATACTATGAGACCTACGTAAAGTCAATCAAATATGCTTCTTTTTTTTCTTTATTTTCTGCACAGACCCGGAAATCGGCATTTAGTGGCGTTTTGACAAAAAAAGAGAAAACGATAATTACCGTTTCCTCTTTTGGCTTAAGTCCAAATAACGTTGATAATACCGATGGATTTCTTCGCTGTTAAATGGGCTTTTCTTCAAATCAACCATAGCAATCAAGTTGCTCAGGCTATGTTCGACAATCTGAATCACATCATCGCCATAATCCATAATAACCTGGTGTTCGTCGAATTCATCACGATCAAGAATGTCGTAATGGCCATCTGGGAAAACTTTCAAGTCCAGATCGTAATCGATATTCTTAACCGCCTCACCATCAAATAGACTTGGAGAAGCAAGATTACAATAATAGTAGACCCCTGCCTTTCGTAACATGGAAATCACATTGTACCATTCATGTTTATAAAGAAAGCAAACCGCAGGTTCACGCGTGTACCATTTACGCCCATCCGATTCAATAACCCATGCTTTATAGGTAACCAGAACAATCCGTTCATCTGTCTCTTCAATAATTGTCCCTTTAGACCATGTCCGATGCAAGGATCCATCATGTTTAAAACTCTGAACATAGACTTGCTGACCCGGTTCAAGTTTCATGATATCCCTCCATTCTGCCCATACTATTATACATAAAAAAACGAACTCTTAACACCCTGAACAAAAAAATGTCCTCATGGGGCATCAAGCCAATGAAGACATCATCGTATCTTAACGCTGATCCCCTGTAAAGAACAGTGCGATTGCACCCACACCGGTATGAGAACCAACTACCGGACCGATATCGGACAGGTAAACATCGGCATCAGGGTTATCGGCCAAAATAGCTTCCTTAACAGAAACCGCATCCTCCAATGCAGAACTATGGGAAATAAAGACGGTTTTGCACTTCTGTTTCTGCTCAGCTGATGTTTCGCTATAAAGTGAAGCAAGTTTCTTTAAAGCTGATTTCCGACCAGTACACTTGAACACAGGAACTAGTTTACCCTGATCATCACAATGCAGAACTGGCTTGATTTTCAAAACATAGCCAAGCCAAGCAGCGCCGTTGGATAACCGGCCCGTTCTCTGCAAATGCTTAAGATCGTCGACCGTAAACCAAAGCATGGTTTCTTTAATGAATTCGAGTTCTACCTTTGCAGCTACCTCATTAAGGGAAAGACCTTTTGCCTGTTCAAGCAAAGCACGATAGACAATCAACCCTTCCCCTGCTGAAGCTGCTAGGGTATCAACCGCTACGATCATCCGATCGGGAAACTCGGTTTTAAGCTGTTCAATCACAGTGATAAGTTCCGCTTAACGCGGAAGAGAATCCTAAATACAGGATGTCAATGCCCTGATTCAGAAACGATTTAAACGTCTCCTCATACACGAATGCAGAGATTTGCGATGATTGAGCAACTTTCCCCTGCTTCAATCCTTCATAGAACTGTTCAATACCTTCGGGTGTACTCGGATTATAACTGAACCCTTCACCATCGAGGGTATAAAGCATATCAATAATGTGAATCGGATACTGCTCAATAATTGCTTTTGAAAGATCACACGTCGCATCAGTAATAATTTGATAGGTTGCCATAAATCATAACTCCTTTACAAACTATTATACATAATTTATAGAAGAAAGTGCACTAAACGGCAGTTTTCTTGAAAAAACGATGCAAATATGTCCACAGAATAGTTCCGATAACCAATGAAAAAACAAGGTTTGGAATCATGTATGATGCATTGTAGAGAATAACTCCCCAAAATTCATTGCCTTGGTAGTAACTGATGTAAAACAACCATCCAGAGAGGTTGTGGAACATGAACCGAATAAACGTCGCAAGGACAATCCCCCAAAGAGCAATGCTTTGGCCTTTGGAAAACGTTAGCTGATAGACGATTCCAGAGATAATTAAGAATATTCCAAGAATAACCAGACTCCAGAAAATGTTGGTTTGTTCACTCTGCGAGACTAGAAGAAATGTTCCCGCAAGGATGATCAAGCCTAATCCATCAATGAGATAAAGCGTCCTCTTGTAACGGATAACCTGTACCGGAATCAAACTGCAGAACGCATAGACCGTGTACGCAAAGACGTAATCAAGCAAGACTTGTAAAATCACATAAAAGACGTTGTCAGAAGCCAGCAATGTCGGATGCAAGAACAACAGTTTTATGACAATGCTGACCAATGCAGTCAAAAATGCTTTCTTTACACCTAAATGGTAACTTGCAATAACAAGGACAATCACGGCCACATCCAAACTGCCACCCTGTGGCATGGAAGGAAAGATCGCAAAGACGTCAAGGACGACAAACAAGGCAGCATAGAACGCAATCAAAATCAAATCTCTCGTTTTCATAAAAAAACACCTCCGTTTAACGAGGCGCAGGAAAAAACAGAACTCCCTACGCTAGTTTTACCTAGATCAGGTGATAAGTGTGTGTCAATCGACATCTCAGCTGTTAAGCCCCCCTGTTCACAAATTCATTATAACCGATTATAATGGAAGATGAAAGAGGTAGCCTATGAATTATGACGAAATCCTGAAATATTACGATGCATTGATTGATAATGACGATGATTGCATCTCATTACTATCAAATACCAGTGCCTTTGTAAAACAGACAATTCCCGGATTGAACTGGTGCGGATTTTACTTATTAAAAGGTGAAGCGCTGGTTCTCGGACCATTTCAAGGAAAAACAGCTTGTACCCGAATTCAATTAGGTCATGGTGTATGCGGGAAAAGTTACCAAGCCCAGAAAGTTCTGAACGTCCCCGATGTTCATCGGTTCACCGGACATATTGCTTGCGATGAACAAACCCAAAGTGAGCTTGTAATTCCGATATCCGGGATCGGAGTCTTTGATTTTGATTCGGCACTTCCGGATTTCTTTCATCCCGCATTGGAAGAATTCCTGCTTCAGGTTGCCCAGCACCTGCATATAAAATTAAAAGCGATTGATAATTAAATCAATCGCTTTTCAAATCCACCGTCGACTGTAAGGTTTTCGGAAACAATCATAAATGCCTTCTGATCGAACTGCCGGATGATCCGCTTAACATACGCTACTTCGCTTTTATCGACAACAGTGATAAAAACATCAGTAGATTCGCCCGTGTAAAGGCCGATTCCTTCCCACGATGTGATGCCTCGCTTCACAAGGGACATCAAGTGCTTTTTAAGGTCTTTGTTCTTGCTGAAAACCATAATGCTGACTTCGATGTTCGAAACGTGCAAACGATCAAGAATGAACGCAAAGACAGCTGCGTAAATAACGGAGTACAAAGCAATTTGAAATTCGTAAACAAGAGCACAGATAAAATAAATGAATGCATTGACAATCATGTATGTTTTGCCAACACTGCTGTTGTTTTTCATGGACTGGTATATTCCGATAATATCCATTCCTCCCGAACTGCTCTTCGCCTTAAAGATAAGCGAACAGCCGTAGGCGCCGACCAGACCGGCAGCGATAATCGAAACCAGGACATTATCAACCAGCGGTTTAGATAATGTCGGAATCACCGTAAATGCAATCGTCTGAGTGACAAGGCTGATAAACGTGGAGAAGAAAAACCGACGGCTCATCTTTCTGTAGGCAAAGATAAACAACGGAATATTCAGGACAAAATTAATAACCCCGGTAAGATTGAACGTGAACTTGATATTTAAAAAATGCTCAATAAGATCCTTTGTCAACTGGGCAATACCCACGACACCGCCGTTGTAGATGTGAAAAGGAACCAGGAAGAGATTGACGGAAAGTGCAAAGAGGAATGACCCGCAGATGATATAGATGAAGCTTCGATACTTGTGAATCAAAACCATGACTGTTCCGCCTTTCAATGGATTAGGATTTCGCATCGAAACGGGTGTGACAACGCGAACAGGTTATTGTGATATTGCCTTTTCCTCGTGGAACCCGAAGCTGCTGGTGACAATTTGGACACCTGACATATTTGTACTTTGGCAAATCTTTGATACGTTTGAAGAAATTCTTGATTTTATTCAGGAAGCGAGTGTACTTCAAGTTTTCCTGAGTTCTCTTGTAAATCTGACGAGAGAACGTTCTGAAATACAACAGCACCAGAATCAAAATTGAAAGTCCGTAGAAAACCATGTTTTTTGTAAAAACCGAAAGAAGCAGCATAATAAAAAAGAAA
>CALNCD010000028.1 GCA_937874965.1 uncultured Erysipelotrichaceae bacterium
ATGGGAATTTTAGTGAGTTATCTGCAAGACAAGCCTTATTATGCGGGTAAACGGATTTTAATCAGCGCTGGCCCAACCATTGAACCTTTGGATCCTGTCCGGTTTATTTCGAACCATTCCAGCGGAAAGATGGGATATGCTCTTGCGAAAATAGCGCAACAGTACGGGGCTGAAGTCACCTTAGTCAGTGGACCGACTTCTTTGAGACGGCCTGATGCTGTGACCTTCTATGGTGTTCAGACGGCAAATGAGATGAAGGAGGTTCTCGAGCGGGAATTATCTGATTATGGCTGCAGCCGTTTCTGATTATCGGCCTGTTTTTCGAGACACGCAAAAAATAAAAAAGCAAGCCGGCCATCAGGATATCGTTCTTGAACTTACTGAGAATCCGGATATTCTGGCAGAATTGGGTCGGCGGAAAAAACAGCAAGTCATCTGTGGATTTGCCATGGAAACGGATAATGTGCTGGCTAATGCCAAGCGAAAACTATTGGAAAAGAAGTGTGATTACCTGGTTCTGAATGACTTGAATGATTCGGATGCCGGTTTTCAAAAAGATACGAATAAAGTAACGGTATTGTCAAAGGCGGAGTCAATCGCATTTCCGGTTCTCAGCAAGGAAGAAACCGCTCAAGCAATTCTAAAAACACTGATAGGAGAAAATACAGATGAATTTACTGGCCGTTGATATAGGAAATACGAATATAACCCTTGGCATTTTTGAAAATGATACCCTGAAGGCAATCTACCGATTAACAACAGCTCAGAAACGGACCACTGATGAGTACGGCTTACTTATTCTTCAATTCCTGCGACAAGAATTAATGGAAGCAACAACTATTAATGATGTTATTATTTCAAGTGTTGTTCCTCAGGTCATGCATACCTTTATCAATGCGATAAAGCGGTATTTGCATCATGATCCGCTTCTTGTAGAACCGGGAATCAAGACCGGCATCTCAATTCGCATCGAAAATCCCAAGGAGCTCGGTGCAGATCGGCTGGTTCTCGCTGCAGGAACTCGGGTGGTCTACGCGCGTGATGCATTGGTTATTGATTTTGGCACTGCCACAACCTTTGACATTGTCACAGCAAAGGGTGAATACCGAGGAGGAAGCATCGCGCCGGGATTAGTAATTACTTCGGAGGCCTTGTCTACCAGGACTGCAAAACTGCCTGAAGTCGGCATCGTTGCGGTTCAAAATCCGATTGCAACAAATACGATTGATGCCATGCAGTCTGGGCTGTTTTTTGGTTATCTAGGGTTGGTCAAGGAGATTATTCTTGCGATCAAGCAAAGCTATGGATCAGAATTATTCGTCGTCGCAACCGGTGGTCTCGGGCATTTCATCACAGAACATTGCGATTTAATTGAAGTCTATGATCCAACGCTTATTTTCTCCGGTCTGTATGAAATCTATGACAGAAACAGAGGAAGCCGCTGACGCTATTATGGATAGAAGGCAGGTATTCTGGAAAAAACAATCACCCGATAGGCAAACCTTATCGGGTGATTTTATACTGTAGTGTCAGTGTTTTGAAAGTGTATACTTACCAATTCTTATAATTCAGGTGTTATAGAAAAAATCAACTTTATGGTTATTGAAGTAACGAATGATTGAAGTAAGTATAAAAAGCTCAACTGGTTTGTGGTCGCGTACCTTCCGATAGCAAAGAATTATTTCCCAGTAAATTGGATTTCTGAAGGGTATCTCGATAATTCCTTTCATATTGAACATTGTCTTTGAAGGACGTGGGAGAATAGTGATGATATCAGTATTTTTGATTTGGCGAAAAATATGCTCAGAGAGAGTTGAAGTATCAATGATCCTTGGTAAAACATTCTCATCAGCCAACTTATTGGTCACAAGGTGATGAACACCAAAGGATTTGTCTAGATTGATCAGATGAGTATTGTTTAAGTCGCTCCAATCGAGAAATTTATTGGCGGCTAAAGGATTACATTTATCCATGAAGGCAACTAGAGTATCGCTATATAATAGTTCCTGTTCAAAAATTTCTGAATCTAAAGTAACTGGTTTGAGGAGGACAGCATAATCAAGTTTGCGCTCATGCATCATTGTTTCTAAAGATGATGATCCTTCTTCGAGCACCATAATATCGATTCCTGGATTTTCGACTTTTGTTTCATTAAGAAAATCAGTAAACAGAAAACTAATTACCACAGGTGGAATTCCAAGTATGATTGTTCCATGATTAATCTTGGAGTAGTAGGAAATCATGTTGTTAAGCTGTTTGTAGTGCGCAAGTATTGTTTTTCCTTCATTGTAAATTGATTCTCCGATTGTGGTGAGGCCTGTCAGCCTGCCATTTTTTTTGTTGAAAATGACGATGTTTAGTCGCCGTTCCAATTCTTTAATCATTTTGCTCAATGCGGGTTGCGAAATGTACAGAGAACGAGCAGCGGTAGTCAGATTGAACTGGTTTTCGACAATCGCAACGATATACTCAAGCCTGATATTATCCATGGGATCACCTGTATTTCTGAATATATTATAACACCACTATGAACATTTTTTTTACAAACACATCTTCTCGCTAAACGAAGGATCTACAAGTATAGCGTTTTTTTAATTAGGTATAACCTGAAGTTATGAAAGTATGACATATATGTATTAGACCGTTGAAAAAGCATCATACATAATTTACCTGTAAGCGTTAACATCATTGAAGAGGTGCACATCTTCATGAAGCTTATTAGGATATTGAAATGGAGGGTTTCAAATGGATAAGGTTAAAACAATTGAAGAAGCAATTGCAAATATTCATGATGGCCAGACGATAATGATTGGTGGTTTTGGAGGAAATGGTTCACCCCATTCATTAATTGAGGCACTGATTGCGAAGGGCGTGAAAGATTTGACTATTATTTGCAATGATGCAGGTAATCCCAATTTTGGAGTGGGTCGCTTTTTTAAGGAGAAACGAGTCAAAAAGCTTTATGCATCATTTATCGGGGCTAACCCTGAGGCGTGTGAAGATTTAGCTAACGGTGAGTTTGAAGTGGTTTTGATTCCTCAGGGAACGCTGGCAGAATCTATTAGAGCGGGTGGTGCGGGATTGGGAGGAATCCTCACTAAAACTGGTATAGGGACACTTGTGTCTGAGGGAAAGCAGAAAATTAATATTAAGGGAGAAGATTACTTGGTCGAGGAAGCTATTCATGCGGATGTCGCATTAATTTACGCAGCTAAAGTTGACCGGATCGGAAATGTATCTTACCATGGTTCGTCTAGAGCACATTCACCTAGTATGGCAATGGCGGCAGATTACGTTGTCGTTGAAGCAAAAGAGATTGTTGAGGTAGGAGAAATTAATCCTGATAATGTCCATACACAATCAGTGTTTATCAATAGTATTGTCTTGAAAGGTGAACAAAAATGAAAATGAATAAAGAACAGGCTACAAAATTTATTGCCAAACGGATTGCCGCTGAACTTAAAAGCGGAACGCTTGTTAACCTAGGTGTTGGGATTCCAACACTAGTTTCTGATTTTGTTGGTCCAGAAAGAGATATTCAAATGCATGGAGAAAATGGAGTTATCGGTGTAGGTAACGCAGCATTTGAAGTAATTAATAATACAAGCAAAGGAATCAGTAAAGCGGAAGAAATTGACGAAGATGTCATTAATTCTGGGGCAGGAACTACAGCAGTTGAGCCAGGTGCATCTTTTTTCGATAGTGCTACCTCATTTGCAATTATCCGTGGAGGACATGTTGATGTGACAGTTTTGGGGACAATGGAAGTTGCAGAAAACGGTGATATTGCCAACTATATGATTCCAGGAAAACGAGTAGCTGGAATGGGTGGTGCTATGGACCTTTGCGTCGGTGCCAAGAAAGTTATTGTCGCAACGTTCCATACCCAGGGAAGTCGATCAAAATTGTTAAGAAAATGCACACTACCTTTGACAGCGTCAAAAGCTGTCAATACAGTTGTTACAGAATTAGGTGTCTTTGATGTTACTGAACAGGGTTTCACAATCCGTGAATACAATCCGGCGTATACATTTGAAGAAATCCAAGCTGCGACCAATGCATCATTATTTATTCCGGAGACAGTGAAACCAGTCGATAGTGTTTATTATGAGAACTTATAACAAGGAGGAACGATGAAAAGAGTAGTAATTACTAGTGCCGCCAGGACTCCCGTTGGGGCATTTTTGGGAGGTCTAAAAACAATACCGGCGCAGAAGCTTGCAGAAATTGCTGGTGCTGAAGCAATTAAACGGGCAAATATTGATAAATCAGAAATTAAAGAGGTTGTTTTAGGTCATGTTATTTCATCTGCAGATTGTGGAAACATTGGCCGTTATGTAGGGTTGGCCTTGGGTTTGAACAATGAATCAACGGGGATGACCGTGAATCGAATTTGTGGATCAGGGTTACAAGCATTGATTAGCGCAACTCAGGAAATTCAGCTGACGGACAAGGATGTTATTTTAACTGGTGGCGCTGAATCATTATCCCGTATTCCTTATTACCTTCCTCTTAGTGCCAGATATCAAGGTTTCACTCTGGGTAATTCAGTTTTATATGATTCTGACAACGAACATCACAAGAACTCTCAGCCTCGTGATCTATATGGTGATATCAATCATATGGGGGATACTGCTGAGAATGTTGCACAAAAATTTGGAATCACCCGTGAACAGCAAGACGAGTTTGCTCTTCATAGCCAGAGAAAAGCACAGGCAGCAATCGAAAGTGGAAGAATGGCGCAGGAAATTATACCGGTGGAAGTGCCTGGCCGTAAAGGAACTGTCACTATTGTTGATACTGATGAACATCCACGATTTAACGTTACTCTGGAAACCTTGGCAAAAATCAGACCGGCATTTAAGAGAGAGGGAGGAACCGTAACTGCTGGAAACTCTTCTGGGGTAAATGATGGTGCGGCTGCCTTGGTCGTCATGTCCGAGGAAAAGTCCAAAGAACTAAATAGTCCGGCTATGGCAATTGTTGTTGACTATGCTGTTGAAGGGGTGGATCCTAGACTAATGGGACTTGGACCAGTCCCAGCAATTAAGAAGGTGCTGGCGAAGAATAATCTGGCACTTGAGGACATTGACTTTCTTGAAATAAATGAAGCATTTTCTGCACAGATGCTGGGGTGTTTAAAAGAGTTAGGAAATGGACCTGGAACAGATTTATATAAACGTGTGAATGTCAATGGTGGTGCGGTTGCCCTAGGCCATCCTTTGGGGATGAGTGGAGCTAGAATATTAGTTACTTTGTGTTATCAGTTTGAGAATAATCATGATGCACGCTATGCAATTGGTAGTGCTTGTATTGGTGGCGGACAAGGAATTGCTGTATTGCTAGAAAACCCGCATTATCAAAGAGATTGCTGATGATTGATCAGTACATAGAACATCATGATAATTACGAATGTTGCACAAGAAGTTGGTTTCACCATTGCAGTGGCAGATGGGATGAGATAAGGAGAAGGTAATATGGAGATACTTGGTTTAATTGGAATCGCAATCTCGATTATTGTATTGATTTATTTGGCAGTAAAGGGTGTTAATGTGGTTATTGCAGCACCCATTGCAGCAATTATTATTATCATCAGCAATAGAATGGACTTTTTTCCTTCACTGATCGGAACAGAAAATTCATACTTAACTGGTGTAACCTCATATATTGTTAGCTTATTTGCAGTCTTTTTTCTTGGGGCAATTTTTGCAAAACTGATTGATACAAGCGGTGCAGCTTTATCAATTTCGCAGAAAGTACTTCATTACATCGGAACCGATAGCCCTTATGCAGTGTTGATAGCTATCTATTTGATTACGGCCTTCTTGACTTATGGCGGTGTCAGTTTATTTATTGTTGTTTTCGTATTAACGCCACTGGCAAAACCGCTGTTTAAGAAGTTAAATATTGCCTGGAATATTGCCCCGTTGCCGATGGTGCTTGGATTTGGAACATTCACAATGACGATGTTACCAGGAACCCCGGCAGCGCAGAATGTTATCCCTACTCAGTACTTGGGGACTACACTGACAGCAGCGCCTGTTTTAGGAATAATCGGTAGTATCGTTGCAATTATCACCAGTCTTTGGTATATGAAATATGTGCTTAAAAAGAGCATGAAGAAAGGTGAAAATTTCTCAACGTATTCATCCGGTGAGGATATCGTAGAGCGAGATATTGAGCAAATTCCTTCATTTGCACGCAGCGTTTCACCGTTATTATTACTGATTTTCAGTATTCTTGTTGGAAGTTTCTTTAAGGTGAATAATATTCTATTAATTGGTTTGGTTATCGCAATTATACTATCGATAGTTCTTTTTAGAAATTATATTAAGAATTTAAAGGGAAATCTAAATACAGCGGCAACCAGTTCTGTTAATACAATATTTGTTACTGCAGCAGTTGTTGGATTTGGTGCTGTTGTAACCAATGCGCCTGGGTTTGAAAGTATAAAATCAGCTCTGTTGAGTATACCAGGGAATCCACTAATCAGTTTAGCGGTTGCAGCCTCATTGTTCGGATTAATTACTGGCTCTGCATCAGGAACGATTCCAATTGTCCTGAAAGCATTTGCGAATGACTACCTAGCAATGGGTATTGCTCCGGAAGTTATTCACCGTGTGACCTCAATGTCGTCTGCCTGGCTAACCAACATGCCTCATTCTGGGGTTGTACTAACAATTTTTTCAGTAACAGGGTTGAATCACAAGAATGGATTAAAATACATTACTCTTGGGTTTATTGTATCGAATCTATCAGCTTTGATTGTTGTGCTTATAGCAGCAATGCTGCTTTACTAAATGGAAAAGGAGAGAAAAATGAAAAAAATCGCAATTATCGGATCTGGATTAATGGGTCATGGTATTGGCCAGCTGTATGCAACGTATGGGAAAACTGTTGTACTGTATGATGTGAAACAAGAGGCATTAGAAAATGCTGAGAAGAGAATTT
>CALNCD010000029.1 GCA_937874965.1 uncultured Erysipelotrichaceae bacterium
ACCCCCAGACTATCTGGGGGTTTTAGTAACAAAAAAGCACGCTTATCCGTAAAGGATGAGCGTGCTCATGGTACCACCTTAGTTTACAGTGACTTCACAATCACTGCCTCTTCGAGTTCTGACAAACTCTATTGCGCTAACGGGCAACCCCGGAATGCCTTAGATTACTCCTCAGTCATTCAACTCCAAGACCATGTTCATTTCCTTTTCCACTGTCTGCTTTCACCTGAATCAGACTCTCTGCTTGCATTCCAGGAAACTACTTTTCTCTTCACTGTCTGTTATGTATAGGGTGATTATGCCCCACCTGAAAAATAAAGTCAAGCAAAAAGATGAAAAAGATTCAGAAAGAGTGAAATCTTTTCAACAATCCGATATTCCTTGAATTCCCGGCAAATAACCACTATAATGAACCTATAGAAGTTCATAATTAAAAATGAACCTGCATAAGTTCATTATTGAAAATGACTGTATTCAGGTTCAGAGAGTGGAGGATGTATGCCTGTTTATTATGCCGTTATCGGTGATCTTATCCGTTCCAAATCGATTCAGGACCGGGGTAAAGCCCAAGATGTGCTGGAAGAAGTAATCGCCTCTATCAATGCGAGGTATCACAATGACCTAGCTTCAAAGTTCACCATCACCCTTGGGGATGAGTTTCAAGGTGTTTTGAAGCATCCTGCCCATTTGTTTCAGTTGTTGGACGATCTCGAAATCCAGCTCATGGATTACCCTTGCCGGTTTGGTATCGGATGCGGGACCATCGCGACTCGTCTGAACCCTGAGATTAGTCTCGGCGCCGATGGTGAAGCATATTGGCGGGCTCGGCAAGCACTGAATGAAGTCCATGAGAACCATGATTACGAAATGACCAGGACCCGTTTGATCAGTGCGTCTTCAGCGGATGTTACACGCAATGATCTTTTGTCATTATCAGATGCGATTAAGCGTCGTTGGAGTGATCTGCAGCGATCAACGTTCAAGGCTTTGTTGGAACAGGGAATTTACCGGGATCAGTTTGATCAGAAGCAATTTGCGCAAACTCTGGGTATTTCTCCAGAAACACTTTATAAGCGTCTGAAGAATTCGAGTATCAAGACGTATCTGCGCAGCCGCAGTAATCTGCAGCAAACAATGGAGGCTGAATATGAGTCTCAACGCTAGCGTACTGTTGCTGCTGATTGCGCATTTTCTAGGTGATTTTCAGCTGCAGACCAAGGAACTTGCGGAAAAGAAGGTTCAGAATCCAGGTGCCCTGGCTCTTCATCTGCTGATTCATGCCGGACTGCTGGCTGGTGTGAATGGCGTTGTCTACGGATTAGTCGGCTATGACCCAGCTATGATTCAATCCAGTTGTTTTATCCTGATAACCCATGCCATCATTGATTTCATCAAGTATCTGGTGAACCGGCATACCGAAATACGGAAGGATCTGGTCTATTGTGCAGATCAGTTTCTGCATCTCCTGATGATTTTTCTGGCCAGTCAGTATTTTGGCGGCTTCAGGATTGATCAAGCGCACTTGGATCTGAGTATCCTGCGCTGGATACTTCTGGTTGTGCTGATTACCAAGCCGGCGAATATCACGTTTAAACTTCTTTTCAGCAAGTACAGCACGCAGCAATCGTTTATTCAGCCTGCCACTCAACGCGTGGCAATCGTTTCAGTGTCTGCGTTGACTGTGAAAGCTATTCCATTGCGTCAGCGTAAGCAAAGCAACGAGCAGAGTGCCACTGTATTGGGAGCAGGAGCACTGATCGGCACATTAGAGCGATTATTGACAGCCTTGTTGCTGCTGGCGGGTCAGTATACCCTGATCGGGATTGTGCTCACTGCGAAATCTGTTGCGCGATTTGATCGGATTTCCAAAGATCAAGCGTTTGCGGAATATTACCTGCTCGGATCACTTTTCAGCTTATTGTGGGTGGTCAGCTGTTATATGCTATTCTTTAATTCATTTTAATAAACTCAGGTTTTAGGCTTGACTTCTTCTGAGGAAAGCGTAAAATCATAAATGCAAATACTTTGCATTTGGAGGAACGATGAATCAAATACCAATAACAGTGCTATGTGGTTACCTGGGTTCAGGTAAGACTACACTGATGAATCATATCCTGAACAATCGGGAAGGCATGAAGGTTGCCTTGATTGTCAATGATATGGGTGCAGTGAATATTGATGCGGATCTGATTACGCAGGAAACGTCATTGTCAAAGACAGAAGAGAAACTGGTCTCGCTGAGCAATGGCTGTATCTGCTGTACCCTAAGGGAAGATCTCTTGATAGAGGTGTCAAAATTAGCGTTATCTGGACATTACGACGCCATTTTAATAGAAGCGTCCGGAATCAGTGAACCTATCCCGATTGCTCAGACGATTACCTTAGGCGTAGATGGAGAGGGCAGAGCGTTGAGCGAGTATTGCCGCATTGATTCCATGATCAGTGTTGTCGATGCCTATCGGCTGAGTACTGAATTCAACGGAGGCAGTGATCTGGCTTATTTTCATGATGAACAAGTGGATGATCTTGATCATATCCTGAATCTTCTGATTGATCAGATTGAGTTCTGTGATACGTTGATTCTGAATAAATGTGATTTGGTCAGTGAAGAAGAGCAGCAGAAACTACTGACGATTCTCAGGCATCTCCAACCTCAAGCGGCTTTTATTACCAGTGTGCAATCCCGGGTTGCTTTGAGTGAAGTTCTAGGAACTCATCGCTTTGATTTTGAGAAGGCGATGGGAAGCGCCGGGTGGATCGAAGAGCTGGAAAACGCTGAGCATACTCCGGAAACAGAAGAATATGGAATCAATTCCTGTGTATTTGAAGCGAGAAGACCTTTTCATCCAGAACGGTATGATCAATGGTTTGATACGCTAAGACCGGAGATTATTCGGACGAAGGGGATTATCTGGTTAGCATCCCAGAAGAATCTATGCATCAATTATTCCCAAGCCGGACGATCCATTGAATTGCAGCCGGCCGGCTTATGGCTGCAGTACGCCGGGAAAAACGAACAGGCAGCCATGCTTGAACTGTATCCGGAAATCAAGGATACCTGGGATAAGGAAGTCGGAGATTGTATGATTCAATTGGTCTTTATCGGTTTTCAGCTGAAGATTCCTGAACTATTAGCGTCATTGGAAAGCTGCCTGCTGAATGACGAAGAGATGAGTGAAGACTGGTCCAGCTACACGGATCCTTTTGAACAGCAAGGATTGCATCTCTGATAGATCATTGATATCCAAAGAATTGCACGGCGTATAAAAACGATCTGAGTCTTATAAATCAGATCGTTTTTTTCTCGAATGGCCCCAAATGTGATCTGAAGTCACGGAAATTTTTAAAAAAAATACAGGCAGATGAACTGGTGATTCTGTCCAGAATTGCTGGAAGGGTGAAGTTGATGAGTGAAGACAGGCAACGGGGTTTGAATCATTAAAAACGTGAATTTCATAATGAGGCGAATACCGATTAAATTATAGTGTTATTCTTCATCTAAAGCCGAAGTGATGCAATATCGGCTTATTTATTTGAATAATCTGTAAAAAAAGAGAAATCAGCGGGATTATTTAGAAAAACCAAAAATGTACAATGAAACTAATTGAATCAATTCAAAAATACCGCGCAAATAAAGTAAGGGCTATCAATTCATGATTTTAATGAGTCAAACAGTGTATTATAAAATGTAAATATCATCTATTTAGTATGATTTATCGTATTATAAACCCAAATTTTGATAATAAGTATTGACCTATCTAATAATAATTTATATAATTAAGATGAATTATGGAGGTATTTTTGTGATTAAAATTATAAAGAAAGCAGGCGCAGGTTTTGTTGCCCTCATCCTGGTGCTTGGTTTGCTGACGATCAGTCCCAATCAATTAAAGGCGGCTGAAGTCTCAACAGTCAGTGAATTAACCAGTGCATTAAGCAATGCGAGCGATGGCGAAACAATAACCCTGAGTTCGTCCTTTGTCCCTGGGAATGTCACGTTAACCAAACCGGCAGGGATATCTGTTACGGTCGATGGTCAGAATGTCGACTTCGGAAGTTACAGTATTACAGCCGCGGGTGCGGCTGGCGGTACATTTACAATCAAGAACTTTAAGTTCGGGACAGCATCAAGCCGTGCCATCAATGTCTCATCTTCAGCCTTGACAGTTTTTGATAACATTCTCGTGGAAAACAGAAGCTATACTGAAGATGGCGGTGCCATGTATATCAATTCTGGTTCAAGTGTCACTATCGTGAATTCATCGTTCTTGAATAATTCGTCGAATGGCAGCGGTTATTCCGGCGGTGCGATTGCTGCCAAAGGTTACGGTGCGACGTTAACGATTAAGAACTCTGTTTTTATCGGCAATAAAAACACACTCACAGGTCCAACGACAGGGGTCATTGGCGGTGAAGGTGGAGCACTTTGGTTCTATAACCCATATAGTTCTGCGAAGTTCTATATTGAAGACAGTTATTTTGCTCAGAATGAAGCAGTCAAAGATGTTGCTGCCGGTAAAAAGAGTCTGGCCGATGGCGGCGCGATTGCTTGGTTCAATGTCACCCAGGGAACCACGATTGATGTCAATCGGGTGACCTTTGATCGGAATATCGCCGGTGACGATGGCGGTGCGATTCTGATTCAGACGAATAGTAATATTACCAGCGGAATAACAATCCGAAACTCGACATTTGCGAATAATATCGCCCAATCAATCGGAGACAGCGGACCATCCGGTGGTGCAATCCAGATCTATGCAAACGGCGGTCTTACCGAATCTAGAAGCCATGTAATTAATTTTACTCAAAACACGTTTTATGGAAATACTGCTGCCCGTAACGGCGGTGCGATTGCAGCAACCGGATATGGTATATACAAATCCTTTGCCAATATCTACACCAATAATCTTTTCGCCGGTAATTCCAATTCAAACACCGGGTCAACCGCAGCCGGCACTCAGAATATATCGGATACTTCAAGTGCTGTTCAAGTCGGCGTGAATATCGGTTTTGACAACGGAACAGCAACAACAGTAACCGCGAGTCAGGTCTTTGGTGACTTTGGGTTCGGATTGACCTCTTATCTTTCGAATACAGCAGCCGGTTACAGTACATTGCGGATGATTGTTCCGACGATGCAGATTAAACCTGCAGGGCTTGCGGATAACACGGCAGGGGCTGCGTTGAGTACACTTGACCAGCTGTATCTCTTGCGCTCAACAACAGCTTCTGATGTTGGTTCACGTGAAATCGGCTTCTTGTACTTTGACGCCAACGGCGGTATCTTTGCCAATGAAACTGCGATGAGTGTCTACACTGGTCATCAGTATCAGATTATGAATGGAACTGACATTGTCGGTGTCTACGAGATTGCTGATTTGACAGGTGAAGTTTTATCCAAACCGTCTGATCCATCGAAATCAGGATATACTTTCAAAGGGTGGAGTCTAACCAATTCGACAACTGAAACCAATGTTATCCTGAGTGCATCAGAACTCACGGATCTTATGAATAATACAGTGGAGGCAAAGACAGTCTATGCAATTTATGCGGATACCTTCACAGTCAAATATGATGGGAATGCTACAGGTGTCACCAATGTTCCTGCATCTGAAGATCATGACGCCGGCGCAAGCGTAACTGTATCAACCACAATTCCAGTCCGTGATGGATATACTTTCGCAGGATGGAATACCAGCGCTGATGGTTCAGGCACGAATTATACAGGAAACAGCACCTTTACGATGCCGAGCAATGATGTGACTCTGTACGCGCAGTGGAAAGCAGTTCCTGCGAAGTATTCCGTTGTTTATGATGGAAATGCCACCGGGGTAACAAACTTACCTGGTTCAGCTCAATATACCGAGGGAGCGACAGCAACTGTATCAACCACAGTTCCAGTCCGCGATGGATATACCTTCGCAGGATGGAATACCAGCGCTGATGGTTCAGGTACGAACTATACAGGAAACAGCACCTTTACGATGCCGAGCAATGATGTCACTTTATATGCGCAGTGGAAGGTGATTCCTGCCAAGTACTCTGTAATCTATGACGGAAATACCGCTGACCCGGTAACCGGGATTCCGGTAACTGTCCAATATGAAGCAGGAATAACCGTTATCGTTTCTTCAACGACTCCTGCCCGTCCAGGGTATACTTTCAAGGGATGGAATACGGTTGCAGATGGTTCAGGCAAGGGCTATGTCGGGACGGATACCTTTGCGATGCCAAGCAATGATGTGACTCTGTACGCGCAATGGCAGCCGGTTGTTCCGGCAACGTATACCGTCCTCTATGACGGCAATGCCACCGGGGTAACGAACATCCCAGGATCAACCGCCCACGAATCAGGCGCAGTCGTTTCTGTCTCATCAATGACTCCAGTCCGTGATGGTTATACCTTCAAGGGATGGAACACGGCTGCGGATGGTTCAGGCACGAGCTATACAGGAAACAGCACCTTTACGATGCCGAGCAATGATGTGACTCTGTACGCGCAATGGCAGCCGGTTGTTCCGGCAACGTATACCGTCCTCTATGACGGCAATGCCACCGGGGTAACGAACATCCCAGGATCAACCGCCCACGAATCAGGCGCAGTCGTTTCTGTCTCATCAATGACTCCAGTCCGTGATGGTTATACCTTCAAGGGATGGAACACGGCTGCGGATGGTTCAGGCACGAGCTATACAGGAAACAGCACCTTTACGATGCCGAGCAATGATGTGACTCTGTATGCACAGTGGACTAAGAATACAGATCCAGACCTTCCGGATACGGGAGATACCAGTTCCTATATCTTGATGGGTGCTTCTATTGCTTGTTTAGCAGGATTGAGTGTCTTGGCTATAACCAATATCAAGCGCAAGCGTGAACATCGTCAATAATAGTTTTTCATAAGCCACGATATCGTGGCTTTTTTTAACCGTGAAGAGTTTCCATCGTGGTGAGGAGCATAGTATGGTAGGATAAAAGAGAGGTGAAATCGATGATTCATCAAGCATTTCCTAAATTGCTGGAGCAAGAAGCAGAAGACGTTCGTCATGAAATCCGTGAGAAAACATTTTCGAAAGGGACAGTGCTTTATCGGATCGGCGATGCGCTGACACGTCTATGCTGGGTGATTGAAGGTGAAGTTCGTGTATATACATATGACCAAAGCGGTCATCGGGTGGTTGTCACTTCATTCGGGCCAGGGGAACTATTCGGGGAGTCTGTTGCTTTGGCTCAATTGACTTCTCCCTATGAAATCATCGTTGAAACACAAAGTATTCTGGGGTCATTGGAAGCGGCGGTTATTCAAACCCTGGGGTCACGGGAACTTCTGTGTGATCTTCTGATCCGTCTTGCACGTAAAAATGCATTCCTTACCCATCGTATCCAAGTCCTGAGCAGGATTACGGTTGCTGAACGGATCTTGGAATCATTGAATTTCTATGCCCAGCAACAACAATCCCTTCAGGTTCATGTTCCTTATAATCGCAGTGAGTTTGCGGAATATCTTGGGGTTAATCGCAGTGCTTTGTCCAGTGAAATCCGTAAACTTCAGGAGAAGGCGTATTTTGTCAGTGAGAAACAGATGTTCAGATTAAATGAGAAATATTTCAGGGTGTTGTAGAGACGACATCCTTTTTTGATGGACGATGCTAATCTGAAATGAAGGAGGTGCTTTATGAGTGAAGTACTGTCGAAACTGGATGAAAAAACCCAGGTATTGAAATCATTGATTTTACGATTGCATCAAGGTGAGAATTATGACCAGGTAAAAGCTGAATTTATCGCGTCATTCAAATATGTATCCGGTCAGGAAATCGTGCGGATGGAGCAGGCTTTAATTGATGAGGGAGTGGGTGTCGAAGAAGTCATGGCCTTGTGCGATATTCATGCCTCATTGTTTGAGGACAATCTCCAAGGCATTCACAGTGATCAGGTAGCGGATCATCCTTATGCTTTGTTTACGCGGGAGAATCGTTTGATTGAGGCTATGCTGGAGAATCCGAATCTGGAAGAACTCTATCCAGTCATTGATTCACATTATGCGTCGAAAGAAAATCTTATTTTCCCGTTGCTGGAACAGGCAGGCATCACGACTATTCCGCAGGTCATGTGGGGAGTTGACAATACTATTCGTCAAGAGCTTAAATCTGCTTCAGGGTCAACGCAGGACCAGCAGGCGGTGCTGATGAAAGTACGGGACATGATTACAAAGGAAGAAAAAGTGTTGTTTCAGGTCCTGGATGAACATCTGACAACTCAGGATTGGGATCGCTTGAAGCAAGCTTTGCTTCAAGGAAAAGAACATTACGAATCAGAGGTTCAGCCTGATCCCCAGCAGCTACACAACGGCGAAGTTCATCTTCCTTCCGGGGTAATGAGTGTTCTGGAACTGGAGAAACTGCTGAATGTCTTGCCGTTGGATATCACGTTTGTTGATAAATCAGATCGGGTAGCCTATGTTTCCCAGGGGGCTCACCGCATCTTTGATCGGCCGTTAAGCGTCTTAGGACGAGAAGTTCGGCTTTGCCATCCGCCGCAGAGTGTTCATATCGTTGAAGCAATTCTGGAAGACTTCAAGGCCAAACGCAAAACGAGTGAAGTCTTTTGGATTCATTTCCGGGGTATGTATGTTTATATTCAGTATTATGCAATCTATGATCAATCCGGTGATTATTTAGGAGTGATCGAAGTCACGCAGGATATTCAGCCCCTGCAGGAACTGACAGGTGAGAAACGACTGATGGAGGAGACACATGTATAAGAATATCGCAGTATCAGAAGTGCTGGACTTAGGGCAGTTGGTTGATGTGCGTCCAGGTCAGGTAATCAGCCGAACCTTAGTCCAAAATGAGGGGATGAGTGTCACGCTGTTTGCTTTTGATCAGAATGAGGAAATCAGTTCCCATCAATCTGAGGGGGATGCATTGGTGAGTATTCTCGAGGGAGAAGCTCAGATTACGATCGGAGAAAAGCTCTACCGGGTAAGACAAGGTGAAAGCATTGTCATGCCTAAGGGAATTGCCCATGCGCTTCTTGCGTTATCCCCGTTCAAGATGATTCTTGTCGTAAGTTTTTAAAGGTGTTCTTTGGAACAGTCGATTGGCTGTTCTTTTTTTCTGTTCCGGTAAAAAAGCACTGGATGCCGTTTTTTTCCGGGCATCCAGTGCTGAATGGTGCGTTCTTTGCAGACAGTTGCGGGATGCTGATCAGTGATCAGCAGGTTTTCTTCGAACAGCAATGACATAGAGTTCAATCAGAAGACCCATGGCAACAAGATTGAGCCATAGCCAGGAAGAAACCCCGGTGTCAGGAATCGTGGGTTGAGACGGATCTGTCGGTTCAGTTGGATCCGTTGGTGGTATGATCGGCTGGTATTGGTATGTAACGGTCTGAACTGTTTCTTGATAGGTTCCTTGAGCATTGCTTGGCGTTTCAAGCAATTGGTAACCCGCGATGGCTATACTCTGTGTTTGGTAGGCTTCACCGATAGGGCCGGATAGTGTAATCGCAGGAGCCAGTGCTTTTCCATTGATATCGAGATAGAGAACGCTGACCTGACCGCTTTCTGCAGGGGAAGTATCCTTGCTGTAGCGATAGATGACAGTAGTCGGTGCTATCGTATAGGTTCCAGTTGCATTCTGAGGAATTTCAATCAGGGTATATCCGCCAATCTGCAGAGCAGCCGTGGTGTAGGCATCACCGATTTTCCCTGATAGCAGAATTTCTGCGGTTAGCGCCGTACCGTTTTCGTCCTGGTAAAGCACGTGAACTTGGCCGGTCTGTACCGGTGCATCATCTTTTTGATAGCGATAGATCACCTGCTGGGGTTCCAGAGTAAATTTGCCGTTGGCATTATCCGGTGTCACGATCAGGCTGGCTGGTGAGAGATCCGGAACAGTGACCTGATAATTCGGGTCAGGGTAAGTAAGTGTCGGATTGGTCAGTCCAGGAAGTTCAATCTGTGGATTATCCCATGTCGTTTCATCCGTCAGAAGATTCCTATGACCGGTAAAATGCGCCGTTTGCACGACATCTGCAGCTGCAAGGACGCCGTTGTCAAATTGATAGTGGATAGTGCGTGAAACTTCAGTGTTCAGTGTTTCGGTTAAATCAACTGAAGGAACAATCTGATAATTGAGTGACCGTCCGGTATCATAAGGCGTTTCCTGGGTTGAAGGATCAATCCAGGAGGTTAACGGCAGTAATTCAAGACCATTGTCATAGGCGTTATAGGCATACTCCGATAATAGATTGGATAATGACATCGTAATAGGCTGAGCTGAGGCACCAGGCATTGAAAGAGCCTGGTACTGGTTAATAATCACATCACGCAAGGCATTGACGACATCTGCTTGTGAAGTGCTGGTTAGTTGGGTCAACGGATCCATGGCAGCAATAACTAAGGATTGGAAGCCAGCGCTTTGATAGACTTCCTCAGGTGTCATGAACTGAGAAAGCGTACTGTCGAGATTCATGGTATGGAAGTAGGAATTGAGTGATAGGGACCCCATGTTGGCGACATTGCTGGCATCAACAGGCTGTGTCCCGCTCCCGTCCAGAGTCGGCGTTCCATCAATGTTAACCTTATAGCCGATTTCATTCAGAGAAGTGATGTATTGATTCACCTGATCCTGGTACGCCTGGAGATAATCCAGGTCCAACCGCTTAATCCAGTCAGAAACGGCTTCAGTCAGAATTTCAAGGGTTTTCGCCTGCAGGACAGCTGGATCGGCAGACAAGGAAGAAAGACCGTTGTAAACCCTGGTGTAAACATCATTTATCGTATGTTCGTCATTATAGAGATCATCGATTTTAGTGTAGCCGAGGTAATGGTAAGGGTTGTATAGAATCCGTGTACTTAGTAAACTGCTGATTATCGAGTTGACACTGATGCCAGCACGGCCGCTTAAATACTGATTATAGAGCGGGACGAAGCTGTTGTAAGCGTCAAACCTGAAACGAGCGACCGCCGTGAAATAGGTTGAATAGACAGAAGCTGTCATCTGCTGGTTGTTGAAGAGGGTATTCACTTCAGCATAGCGCGCATTCAAGTCTGCCAGTAAACCAGCATAGGTTGTATTGAGATATGCTTGAATCTCGGCAGGGATTTCCGCTGGCGCGAAGGCAGCGATGAGCTGATCCTTGAATTCTTCTCCATCAAGAGGCTCAGCATTGAAATATTGCCCTTGCTGTTCAGGGACATCGTAGAAATAAGCCGTTTCAACTGAAACTGTTTCGGCATGAACATCACGCCATTGAGGGGAAAGCAGACTTAGACATAAGACAAGCACTGCAGCGATGGGCATCCATTTTTTATTCGTCATAGAAACCTCCTTTATTCTGTGGTCATTGTAACACACTTGATCTTGCTATGAAATGAATTGATATGTAATTTTTAGTGCTGGTTTATGAACATCGGAATGGAATAACTTATAGCGTGTATATTAATATTTGTATGAAAAAGAATCAAGGTTAATGATTCTAATTTATAGGAAACGAAATAATAATTATGGTTGCTATGTGCGGATGGAAAAGAGCCAGGAGCGATTACTGCGTGCATATTTTCAGAGTGGACTTGGGAGGGGATCCGGGTGCTTAAAGAAAGCAGTCCGTTCAAGGAGTAGTTATCAAGGGAGTGAGCACTCTAAACTTTTGAAGTGCAACATTGAAGTGTGCTACAATGCCAGTAGTAAACAAGGGGGAGAAGATGCGGATACTCTTGGTTGAAGATGATGCTGTCATTGCGGAGACACTCAGTGCTGTCCTTGAACAAGCCCAGTATGAGGTTGATCGTGTGCATACCTTAAAAGCGGCATTGGCAACTTTGGATGACAGGACTCATGATTTCTATATTCTCGATATCGGGCTGCCAGATGGAAGCGGTTTTTCATTATGCAAGCTTATCCATGAGCGGGTGATGAAGCCGATCTTGATTTTATCTGCCTATGATGAAGAATCACAGGTTGTCCTTGGCCTTGATCTTGGCGCAGATGATTATATGGTCAAGCCATTTCGTGCCAACGAGCTTTTAGGACGTATCCACAGTATTCTCAGACGGTCCACCAATGCAGGTGCAATCATGAAGACGAACGTGGTGAGCATCGATACCGAGCGGATGAAGGTGTTCAAGGATGATCAGGAAATCCTGCTTTCCGCAACCGAGTATCGCCTGATGGTCTTCCTGGTCAAAAACAATGAGATGGTACTTACACGGACACAGCTTTTGGATTATTTGTGGGAACAGGGCGGTGAGTACATTCAGGATAATGCGTTATCCGTGAATATCAAGCGATTACGGGAGAAGATAGAGAGTGATCCTAATCATCCCCGACACATTGTAACCATCCGCGGCCTGGGTTATCGGATCAGCTTATGAGGTGGAGAGGTGAAGGGAAATGGCTATTCGTCATGGTCATCGGTTCAGTCTTTTACTGGCTGCTTTTCTCGTTTATCAAGTGGCCGTTGGTCGGAGTCGGCGGTCTGTATACACTGGCAATCCTTGTTTTTTCAATTGTCTATTTCAAGGAGCGCCGGCATCACATTCAGGATTTAGTCGATTACCTTGATGATATGAACCGTGGAATCTATCGTTTGAATATTGAAAAGTATACTGAGGGAGAGCTGTCCATTCTGCGTTCCAGCCTATACAAGACGATGGTGACCTTGCAGACTAAAAATGATCAGCTGCTGGATCAGAAGAATTTCCTAAGCAAGACGATGGCAGATATTGCTCATCAGCTGAGAACGCCGATTACCTCGATGATGATGCTGGTTGATTTGCTGGACAACCATGACCTGAGTGAACAGCAGCGGCTTGATTTCACGCAAAAACTTCAGGATCAGCTGGATCGTTATCGCTGGCTTGTCAGTGCCCTTATGGTTATGTCGAGAATTGATGCGAAGATGATTGTCTACACCAAGACAGAAGTCCGTGATGATGTTCTGGTCAATCGTGTCCTGGTGGACTTGGCTTTGCAGATTGAAGCAAAGGATCTGGAGGTTCAAGCCGATTATGCGTTGAAGACGGTGGTCGCTGATCAGCATTGGACCAGGGAAGCCATATTGAACAGTGTTAAGAATGCGATTGATCATGCCGATCCTGGCAGTGTCCTGACAATTATTTCCAAAGTGGATCCGATGAATTGGACATTAACGGTGCGCAATACTGGGGATTCCATTGATGACGAGGATCTGGCGCATGCCTTTGAGCGTTTTTACCGAGGCAAGAATGCTGTTTCAGGAAGTTTTGGTATTGGATTGGCGATGACGTATGCGCTTATTACCCAACAGTCGGGGACAGTTCGTTTAAGTGCTCTTGAACCGCAGGTTTGTCTTTTTACGATGACTTTGCCGTTGCTGAGGTGACAAAACTGTCATCTTGACCTGTGCTTTGTGTCATATGAACGTAGTAGGATTGGGCAAAGGAGAAGATGCATATGGAAATACTTAAAATAACGAATCTGACCAAAGTTTATGGAAGCAAGGAGAATGAAGTCCGGGCTCTGGATGGTGTTTCGCTCTGTGTACAGCAGGGGGAATTCATTGCGATTGTCGGACCCTCAGGCAGCGGAAAATCAACCTTGATGCATATTCTTGGTTGTGTTGATACACCGACGTCGGGGAAAGTGGAGATCGGAGGTGTGGATGTCTCAGTGCTGAACGAGTCTAAGCTTGCCGTGTTCAGACGCCGTCAGATCGGGCTCATTTACCAGTTTTATAATTTAATTCCGGTACTGAATGTTGAAGAAAATATTACCTTGCCGCTATTGCTGGATCATCAGAGGATCAATCCGGATTGGCTGAATGAAATCATTTCCACGCTTGGGCTTGAACAGCGTTTGAAATATCTGCCGAATCAGCTGTCCGGCGGTCAGCAGCAGCGGGTTTCTATCGGCCGATCACTTATTAACCGTCCGGCGCTCCTGCTGGCGGATGAACCGACTGGGAATCTGGATTCAAAGAACAGTGCTGAAATTGTCAGTCTATTGCGGGAAAGCAATCGGAAGTACAACCAGACTGTTCTGATCATTACCCATGATCAGAACATTGCCCTGCAGTGTGATCGGGTCATTATGATTGAAGACGGTCGTATTGTCAAGGATGAAAAGGTCAGCTTATGAACATCTTAGCCCGGGTAAGCAAACGTAACATCGAGTACAACAAGCAATGGTCCATTATGACCATTCTCGGATTGATTCTCTCGACAGCGATGATTACAGCAGTCATTGTCATGTGCTTCAGTTTCTATCAGATGATGATGGATGACTCCATTAAAAACAACGGAACCAACCAGTTTCGTATTAATGCGATCAGCGCTGAGGGTTACAATGCTTTATTGAAGGATGAAGCACTGGCTGTCATTGACACGGATGAGATTACGCGCTACACCGAGTTTGCAAGGCAAGATAATGATGTGGAATCAACCTTTATTGTTTCCATCAAGAATCTGCGTGATGATTATGCGTATCAGTTAAAACGGGGAACACTGCCGGCGAATGACCATGAACTTGTCGTCAGTCCATATTATCTGGAGACACTGAGTTCTATGGCCGGACAGGCAGTGGATGTCGGTACAACCCTTCCGATCCGGGTGGCCAAGAGCGCCGTTTCAGTCGGTCAGAATGAGAATGGGAGCCAAGAGGTCGCGCTGGAGAATCCCGAGGTTGAAGCGTATACCATCGTCGGTGTTCTAAAAGACATTGATTATAGTCAGTATCCGCGGCTTGGCGATTATGTTCCTGAGGGCCTCCTGACGTTTCAAGGTTCAGTTATCAATTACAATGTCACCTTTAATTATAAGACCATCCAGCAATCGATTCTTGCCGATGCCAGGAACTATGCTGAAACGTATGGGACTGCTTATACGACATTGAATATCAATGAGAGTTATCTGAATTGGTTCGGTGTAACCAGCAGCAATTATCGATCAACGATGATCACGTCGATTGCATCCGCTGGAGGGATTGTCCTGGTTCTGATCTTAGCAGCAGGTATTTCCTTAATCAATAATGCGTTCTCGATGGCTGCCGCCCAACGGTCACGGCAGCTGGGGATGCTGGGCAGTGTCGGCGCAACCCGTTCGCAAAAACGCACGATTCTTTACAGTGAAGGGTTGTTTCTTTCTGTCGTAGGAATTACCCTTGGAATCGGAGCCGGTTACTTAGGCATGGCCGTCACATTCAAAATTCTTGCTGACCAGTATCCGGTATTTGCTTCCTTTGGATTAAAGCCGCTGCTTCCATGGCAGGGAATTGTTCTGACTGCTCTGTTTGCATTGGTCATGGTCTTCTTATCCTTATATCGCCCTGCTCGCAGAGCCTCTAAGGTATCACCGGTGGAATCAATTCGTGAAAGCAAGGAGTATCATGTTTCCGCAAAGAAATTGCGGGTCCAACCTTGGATTCGTCAGGTATTCAAGGTCGAGGGCGAAATTGCCTCGAAATACATGAAGCGTAATAAGCGCAGTTATCGTCCGACAATCATTTCGCTGACCATCAGTATTATCCTGTTTTTAGCAGGGATGAATCTTGCGGGAATGATGACCGAAACCATTGAGCTGAACCAGAGTGATGGTGTAGATATTACCTTGTATTACAATGAGGACAGTGGCGAGAAGATGGACGACCTTAAAGAAGCAGTGCAATCCAGCGGCTATTTCAGCAGCGTTGTGGTCGCTGGCAATGGCTACGGCAATGTGCATATTGATTCAGCCTATGTGAGTTCTGAGTTCAAACAGTATGCGACACAATCGGGCGCAGATTTCGGAGGATCACTCCGGATTGTCAGTGATTCAGCATTCAGTGAACTCAGCAAAGACAAACTTGATCCAGCTTCAGGAACTGTGCTTGTGTACGATCAGAGCTTCCGGATTGTTGACGGCAAGGGCATATCATCCCGTATAACAGAATTGAAGGAGGGGGATCTGATCCAGCTTTATGCCACAGGAAACAGCGGAACAGTAAATTATAAGGATTACACAGCGTCCTTGATATATCAGAAGATCAGCGGACTGACTCAGCCTGTGGGTGAATATCCTTCACTGACAATTATCATGAGTGAGCAGCAATATAAACAATACATGGAAGAAATGTCTACGAATGTGTATATGGGCATATCAGTTAATGTCAGTTTGGTTTTGAAAGATAAAGCCTTGAATGAAGAGGCTCAGAAATATCTTCAGGGCAATGAGTTGACGAAGGGGTATACGCGTCTCTATGATGCAGTGGAAAATAATGCGAAATCGATGCAGATGATCGGTGTTATAACAGTGTTTGTGAGTGGATTTATTGGGTTGATCAGTCTCATCTGTTTGGTGAATATCATTAATACA
>CALNCD010000030.1 GCA_937874965.1 uncultured Erysipelotrichaceae bacterium
GCAGATCACAGAAATCATGGATTTTTCAAAATAGAACTCCACAATCCCTTCTTCCCGTTTTCCGGAAATCCGCGGAATTGAACGGATAAGAACACCTCTTAGCGTTGCTGCATCAAACTCCTTGATTACCCGTTGGGCAAGATACAGACGTTTCATGCCATAGGCAAATTGATTATCCACCGTCACCTGATTCAAGGTTTCAATGGCTTGATTCAAGTCATTCCCCTCATAAGCGCTCAACAGCTGCATCGAGACGCCTGATTGGGTGAAGTAAATCACGACCACACAATACAGAGCGCCAACCACAAGCCCGATGAACCCGTAAAGCAAGGCTCTCTGGATACCGAAGAAACCATTATGGACATATTCATAAAGCGTATAGACAAATAACGCAAACGCAAACCCACCAATGATATACGCGATGATTTTCTTGCGTCTCATGGATTTAAGGCGGCGTTTAACCAATTCCAGATCATATAAGGGGTTTCGTTGTGTCATGGATAACCTTCTTTCAAATCTCTTGTATTATACGTGTTTATCCGCTTCAAAACAATCCCTGCAATCCAAGATGGATCTGATTCCAGACATTTTACCCCGCCAGTTCCTGAAACCCATCAGCGGTCATCTCAACCTTGCGGGTACATACACCGTTCAGAAATTCACGATCATGGCTGACCACTAGCACTGTCTTCTGATACGATCGGAACAAGTCGATAATCGCATCCAATGAAAGCGGACTAAGATTACGAGTCGGTTCATCCAGTATTAACAAGGACACATCGCTGAGTGCACATCGAGCGAGGTATAGCTTGGCAATCATACCCAAGGAACACTCAAACAGAGTTCCCTCCATCTCCTGAACCGTCAGTTTCAAGCTCCCCAGGATATCGCGTGCATGCTCACGATCCTGCTTATTCGAACTGGAGGCGACAAAATCAACCACCTGCTGATGAATGTCAAGCCGTTTAAAATAATCCTGCGGCATAAAGGCAAACGAAATTCCCTGAGAACCCACCCATTCACACAGCTGTTCAAGATAAACACTTTTCCCCACACCGTTGGCCCCGATTAAACCAAGTTTCTCACCATAATGAATCTGGAGATGATAATTATTTCCCAGAAGATGATTCCCGATGGAGAGTGAATCCAGTGTTTTCTCAAAGAGAATCCCTTTGCGTCGCTCAGGATGATTGAAATCAAAGTTCAGTTTCAAGGCTTCTTCAGGTTCAATTTTTGATGTCAGTGTCTTCTGATCCAACTGCCGTTTCTGGGCTTTTAGATGGCGCATGTGCTTCTTCAATAATTGCCCGCCATGCGCGTTGCTGCGGGATACGGTTGCTTGGGCATGATCCACTTTCTGATACAGCTGCTGCCAACGCTGCAGCCTTTCATGATGATCAGCATGTTCTTTGCGAGCAACCTGATTGGTTTTCAGAATCATCTGGCTGCGCTCATGCATGTATTCGGCAAAAGGAATGCCGGCATATGTTGAGTGTGCTTCTTGCTTGCGTTTCCGCTGTTCAAGATGAATCACCTGCGTACTCACCTGTTTCAGAAAATAAACATCATGGGACACAAAGAGAATCGGTTCCCGCTGGTTCATCATCCATGTTTCCAGCCAATCCAGTGTTTCCAAGTCCAGATCGTTGGTCGGCTCATCCAGGAGGTAGACATCCGGATGTGCAAGCATCAACCGGATAAGCTGCAGCTTGACTTTCTCGCCACCGCTGAATGTCCTCATAGGACGATCCATGTCTAGAACCGTCAGATTGCTCAGATGGATGGCAGCCAAACGGGCAAATTCCCGTTCATCTCCTCCATCCATCAAAACAAATGCCTGAGCACTCATCACCAGATCATCCGGAGCTAAATTCTGCTTCAGATAACCGAAAAAACAGTGGCTGGGCCAACGTTGCATGGATACTGTGCACTGATCGAGAAAAGCATCCGGAATTGAACCGATTGCTTTTAGAAGCGTGCTTTTCCCATTGCCTTCTTCACCGATAATCGCAATCCGATCGTGGGAATTGGCACTAAAAGACAGGTCATTGACTAAGACCCGATTTAAGTCTGTTTTTATTAAACAATGTTGAATTGTTAGCATATCATCACCTCGCACTCAAAAACAGAAGTCTGTTCTTTCAGAGTTTCCTCTTGCTAAGCAATGGACATGCTATCACCTCTTTCGTTAACAGTATAGAACAACCCCGCCGAAATAGCAATCTTCCTGCAAGAACAGTCGTTTTCACGCCGTTTACCTTTCCCGCATTCGCTTTCACCGGCTCATCAGCAGAAGACCCAGGTCCAACTGGCCAGTGAAAAGAAAAAAGTGCTATACTAAGCGTGGAGGTATCGTCATGAATGAAACAATACAAGTGCAGTTAAACCACCGTTCAATCCGAAAATTCAAGCCAGAGCCGATTTCCCAGGAAACCGTGAACCTGCTCGTCGATGTTGCCCGTCATACAGCATCCAGTTCTTTCCTGCAGACCTATTCAATTCTCAGTATTACAGATCCTGCTAAAAAACAACGGCTTGCTGAAATCGGTAAGCAGTCATACATTGCCGAAGCAGGGCACTTGTTTGTCATGGTTGCCGATCAGTACCGGAACCAGGTAATCGCCGAATCCCAGGGCGTAGACACCGCCATTCTTGGCGGCACTGACCGATTCATGGTAGCGGCCAGCGATGCCTTGCTGGCTTCGCAGAACATCATGGTTGCAGCTGAATCCTTGGGACTGGGAGGGGTCTTTCTAGGAAGTATTCTCAATCAGGCCGATGAAGTTATCCAATTGCTTGACTTGCCTGAGCATGTCGTTCCCATTCTTGGAATTGCCCTGGGGTATCCGGATCAAAGCCCGCAACTCAAACCTCGCCTTCCCCGTGAAGTCATGCACTTTGAAAATTCATATCCACGCTATACATCGATTCTCGATCAATTGAAACTCTATGATGAAGTTGTAGAAACCTACTATGACCTGCGTGATACAAGCAAACGCGTCGACAAATTCACCAAGCAAGTCGCAAACAGCATGACACGGACTCATCCCGGACGCTTGGAACTTTTGAAGTTCTACCAGCAGCAGAAATTTCTATTAAAGTAAGCATTTCCAGACCAGATACTGACAAGATAGCGTACAATAGAAGCAAAGGAGGCATCATAATGCAAATAACCCGTAAATCAGTCCCTACTGAGGTTCTAGGACCTCTGCCAGAATTAAATACTGCTGCACCTGAATTCAGTGTTCTTGATCTTAATGATACGGTTCGTCATCTCAGTGACTATCAAGGTAAACCCGTCTTGATCAGTGTCTTTCCGGACATTGATACCAGAACCTGTGACCTGCAGACCAAGCGTTTCTACAGCCTGGCGAAGGAACACAAAGATCTGACCATCCTGAATATTTCCAACAATTCCAAGGAGCAACTTCAGAATTGGTGCATTGCCAATGGCGCAGACATTATCGCATTACGTGACAATGAAGGCTCGTTTGCCAAGGCATACGGCCTTTGGATGCCAGAATACAAGGTTCTTGCCCGCTCGGTTTTTGTCATCAATGCCGATGGAACCCTGATCTATGAAGAACTCGTCTCTGAAATGGCGGATGAACCGAATTATCAAGCAGCACTTGATGCACTTGCCTAGACTCCAGTTGAACTGGAGTTTTTTATTCCGGCAATATCGCGTATAATAACTATGGTGATACAATGAAAACAATCAAGTTATGTGTGACAACAGATGTCCACGGTGCCCTCTTTCCAGAATTCTACCACGATCAAAGTCCTGCTCCCTTTGGTCTTTCACGGCTTTCCACACTCATTCATAATTACAGGAAGAATTATGAAGTCATTCTGATTGATAACGGTGATTTTCTTCAAGGAACTCCTTTTTCAACCTATGCCGCAACTCATAGAACATCAGAATCAATCATGGCAAAAGCGCTGAATCGTCTTAACTACGACTACCATAATCTGGGCAACCATGATTTCAATTACGGCGAGGAGACACTCTTCCAGTTTCTTGAAGATACCCATGCCCCTTTATTGACATCAAACATCAATTATCAAGGAAGCCCTTTAGGAAAAAGCGTGATTCATACCACCGAAAGCGGTGTGACCCTCGGCCTGATCGGACTGACTACCCAGTATATCCCGAATTGGGAAAACCCCGCTCACATTCAGAACATGACCTTTATGGATGCCTGTGAGCAGCTTCAGGCCGAAATCACAGCTCTGAGAAGCCAAGTCGATCGGGTTGTCGTCATTATCATGGCGGTCTGGAAAACGATCCCCTGACGAATGAGCCCACTGAACCGCATACAGGTGAAAACCAGGGATCGAAGATGGTAAACACCGTCAAAGGCATTGATCTGCTGATCACCGGCCACCAGCACCGAACCATTAATACCAGAATCAATGGTGTACAGGTAATGCAATGTGCCATGAGCGCACAGGAAATGATGGTGGTTACACTGAATCCGCAGACCCTAGATTTCACCAGTGAAATCATCAGCAGTTCTGCCTATCCGAGCGATCCGTATTTTCTGGAGCCATTTTTAGAAACAGAAGCCAATGTGCAAACCTACCTTGATCAGACTCTAGGAGAAATCGATCAGGATCTGATCGTCAAAGACGGGATCGATGCCCGTATCCACAAACACCCGATTGTCAGTTTTACCAATCAGATTCAGTTTTTCGCCGCCAAAGGTCAGGCCCAGCTGGCCAGCGCAGCCCTTTTCAACCAGCCCCTAGGCTTTCATACCACAATCACCTTACGGGAGATTGTCAGTAATTACATCTATCCCAATACCCTGGTAATTAAACGAATCAGCGGAAAAAACCTCAAGATGTATCTCGAGCAGAATGCTGATTTCTTCGAGTACGACGGGAAAGCAATCCGGGTTAATCCCCGCTTCCTTGAACCGAAATTACAGCTTTACAACTATGATATGGTTGACGGCATTGACTACGAAATCGATCTGCAGCAACCGCTTGGATACCGCATTGTTTGCCTGACCTATGAAGGAAAAACCATACAGGACGATGAAATGTTTACGATTATACTGAATAACTATCGCGCAAATGGAGGCGGAAACTTCGACATGATTGCGAAAGCAGAAACCGTCAAGGACATACAATCCGATATGGTTGAGATTATCGAAGCGTTCTTCAGAGAAAACCCGTTTGTCCATGTCGAGCACCACGACAACATTCGGATTGTTCAGGCAGACTAAACAAAAGACCAGCATTTTGAAATCTCTTTCAAATACTGGTCTTTCTTCTGCCCTTTTTATGGCGAGACGATCTTTGTAAAGCTGGTTTGGACAGACAAGCTATTAATTCCCAATTCACCATAATCATTGGTACCCACCTGATGATATCTCTATACTATCGTGCCTTTAAAACAAACACTCAAAAGGGAAACCAGTCGACTTCCCTTTCAACATTAACCTTATGTTGGAGCAACAACTTTAACAAAACTTGATTGACTGGTTGTACTATTGATTCCTAATTTACCATAAGCATTTGATCCTACAGTATATACATATCCCTTCGTCGTTAATAAAGAAGAGTGACCATAGAATGGAGCGCCATCCTTAACAAGTCCAATACTGGTTTGTGTAATTGTTGTTGGAACCAATTTATTCCCAGTCGCTGCAGTTCCAAGAGCGTTATTGAGATTTTCTCCAAACACATAGAGAGTCCCTGTTGATGATACAGCCATGCTGTTGAGATAACCAGCCTTTATAGAGGTAATTACAACACCATTTAATCCATTCGGAATTAATGGTGTTTGGACAGTTGTAGTACTATTATTACCAACCTGACCATTAGAATTATATCCCCAGGTATAAAGAACTCCAGAATTCAACAAGAGCATGACATGTCCTTCACCCGTTGAAAGATCATTAATATTAGAAACAGAAATTGCGGTCGGTAAACGATTGGTGATATCAACTGGCGTTTGTGTTGTGGCCGTGCTGGTACCAAGTTGTTGATATTGACCACTATGTCCCCAAGCAAACAATTTATTATCAGCACTGATTGCAAATCCTTGTCTCCAACCAGCAAAAATTCGTTTTATCACCGGATTGCCTGGAAACGTCATCAAGACTGGACTTTGCTGAGTTGCAGTCGTGTTTATCCCAGAAACATAATTTCCTCCATACCCCCAGGAATAAGCAGCTCCACTTGCTGTAACTGCAAAAGCAGTGTAATAATTCGCCGCAATCCAAACTACATTTGAGAGTGTCGTTATTTTTGTTGCAATTTGATTATTTCCACCAGATCCATTTCCTTGTGCACCATTTCCATCATAGCCCCAAGAATACACATCACCCGTATCCGTTAGCGCAAAAGCAGAATACTGCCCTCCCGCAATATCCACAACATTAACATCACTTAATCCCTGTACAAGCGTTGGAACAAACCGACTATTCGTATCGTTATTCCCAAGCTCATAGCTTCCATTATATCCCCAAGAATATACTTTACCATTAGTCGTCATTGCAAAGGTAGAATCTACTTCTGTCTTTACTTTCTTGAAGGCGAATAATTTCAGTTCAATGGTCTTGGTCTGTGCCGACAATCCTGAACTGTCTTTAACATTGTATGTAATTATATACGTTCCCGCCTTCTCAGGGTCATAGCCTGCTGGCGTTGTAATTTGCAGATTAGCACCCAATACTGCCGCAGAATCCACGTTGTCAGACAACGTCACATAACTTGCCAGTGAGATGGCCGGATCAATGAAACGCTCTATCGTAGAAGAAACAGGTGTGATCACCGGTGCTTCCCCATCGGTGACATACACGGTACGCGTACTGGTCTTCGTTACTGCACCCTTGGTCGCAGCATAGGTAATCGTGTATTGTCCGTACACTGCCGTATTGACACTGCCGCTGGTTGAGACAGTCAGCGGATTATCAAATTGATCGACAGCAGTCGCACCTGGATCAGTAAATACGGAATTCTGAGTCACGTACATCGGATTGTTTCCAAGAATAGTAATAGACACATCATCTCCGGGAATTTCAGCAAGGGTATTCACCAATCCGTAATCATACGTTCTTGCCGCCCATTCAGTTTCACGGCCAACGATTGAAGCATTCACTCTTAATTCAAGAGGAAGATTATTCAAGGTTTCAGCAATCGAACCGATCGAACTCTTCACACCCGTGAAATAAAGCTTATAGGTAAAGCGCATTGAACTGGTAGCACCAGATGCAGTTAATGTGAAAGGTGTGTTCTCAAGCGTATACCGATAACCTTGCATTGTTCCTTGACTGGTCGTATTATAATGCGTATCATCACCATTGAAACCAATAAGTGCAGCAGAATCATCATTGTTATGAATAAAACTCTGGATACTGGCGTTTGCATAACTTACCGGAAAAAAGAACAAGCGGTTGGTTTCATTGACACTATCCAGCCACGACATCTCAAGATTGGCATTGACACTTACATCTTCATTACTTGTATTCTGAATCACGAAGGTGACAACAACGACATCTTCAACGGCAAGATCAACATTGAAACGATGATCAACACCCAGCGTGTGAAGATCCCAGCTTGTTCCATTCGCAGTACCGATCATAAACTGATCAATGCGAAGGTCCACGCTTCCTGCGGTTGCGGTTGCATTGCCGTTTACGACATCTGAGAAATAGGAAGAAGCCTGGTTAAGAAAACCAAGCGATGAGAAAACGATTCCAAGACTGAGAAGAATTCCGATTAGTCGTTTTTTCATGACGTCCTCCTAACGTTTGCTCTTACCAAGAAATACCGAAGACCGACTAAAATAAGAATCAGCCCAAGCAGAGGGAGTACCAATTGACCCAGAACCTTGGTCGGTGAAGTAAAGACATCAAATAACCAGACCGTAAAGGTGGTATGGAAGACTGCCTTACCCACTACTTGGTCAAACAGGACAATACCATTATCGGCACCGCTGTTGTTATCACCCTTGGTCACAAAGCCGTTATCCCTTATTTCAACAACCCGATGAAATGCAATCTGCCCGTTAAGCGCATCGCTTTTGAAAGCAACAGGTTCACCCAGCTGAACTTCGCTGGCCGATGTTTCTTTAATGATTACCAGCGTGTTCACCGGATAAGCTGGTTCCATTGAACCGCTTGAGATGATAAACGGTTTATACCCGAAGATAAAAGCATCAGACTTGCCTTGATTGGATAAAACAAA
>CALNCD010000031.1 GCA_937874965.1 uncultured Erysipelotrichaceae bacterium
TTACGGCATTTCCTGGATTCATTATGTCGGAGTAATTCTGCTGGTGATGGGGATTGTGCTTTGCGTGATGCTGTATATCAGCCGCAGCATCAAGAAGGAAAATATTATCGAGACCATCAAGAATGAGTCGTACTAGGGGATGATTGTCAATCCCGGTTCTATCGACTATAATACAGATAGAACCGGGGGGGGGTAATCATGAAATTATACATACAGCAACGGCTCTTCAGTTTCAGGGATCGTTTTGATATCTATGATGAGAACTATGAACCTGTTTATTCAGTTGAGGGTGAGCTTTTCTCGCTGACCCATAACCTGCATGTCTATGACGCCGATAATAACGAAGCTGCGTTTCTGGAAAAGAAATTCCTGAGTTTCCTGCATCGCTTTACGATTCAGATTCCTGGTTTGGAACCGGTGGAAGTCACGAAGGAATTTTCTTTTTTCAGGCCGCGTTATCGTATCGAGGGATCGGATTGGCGACTAGAAGGGGATATCTTTGCGCATGAGTATCAGCTGGTGAGCGGCAATAGACCGGTTCTCTCAATCACTAAGAAGTGGTTGTCATGGGCGGACAGCTATGAGCTGGATATTCCGGATGAGGAAGATGCCCTGCTGGCGTTATGCATTGTTTTGTGTGTTGATGCCGTTCTGGATACGGAACGAAGCAGCAATTGATCCAGGTTTAAGGAACAGTAAAACAACGGGAATGAAGGATGCAACTATCTTTCATTTTTTAGATTCTCTGTGGTAGAATTAAAGCATAAATCGGGGGAATCGGATATGGGAAAACTCATTGTGATTGTTTTTCTTCTACTCGTGATTATTGCGGGATCCACGCTTACGAATACTGATTTTGTTCGGGAAAATGCCCAGTCTTTAGCAATGTCGACCATTGAGTATACCTTTGAATACGGGAGTTCCGTTGATCTTGAGACCGAATCCGGAAGCGCAAAGATGAATCATCTCGTTCGTTACCCAACTATTGATACAAAAAAAACAGGGGAATCCGTCTATGAACTCACATCCGACTCTGGAAGTCGGATGCTTCTTGTTGTTCATATCATTGATACCCAGTTTCCGATTATTACAGGCGCCGAATCAAAGACAATCACTGTCGGTGATTCGTTGGAAGGGTCGCAGGCATTATCAGCCCGTGATCCTGTTGATGGTGTATTGCCGCTGAGCAGTGAGGGTCATGCTGATCCGGATCATGCGGGCATTTATGTCCTGCGGGCAAGTGCCACGGACTCCAATGGCAATCAAACAGTCATTGCTTATACAATTACAGTGAATAGTGCCCATGACTCGATCATAGACAATGAGGGTGCGTCCGCACACGTGAGAGCGCAGGGCGATTGAGTCGCTTGCGCTGGATGAATGGCATAGCTGATGGGGTTACTTTTTCAGTAGTTTTTTGATTTTCTGGATTGCCCAATGATAATGGCTGGACAGGCTCCCGATAAAGTAGGCGCCCAGGGTTGAGCTTTTGGTAAAGGGATAGTGTCCTTTTTCAAAGAGTTCGTTTTCGGTTCGTTCTTGAAGGATGTTCATCATGGACTGATGGGAATCGTTCAACAAGGCCAGCGTCTCTTCCAGGGAGTGATTCTGGGCTTGCTGCCAGAGAACCTGATTCAAGGACGGGAGCGTTCTCCAGGTATAACCTTCTCCAGGCGTATTGAACATCTCCAGATGGATGACACCGCGATCATACCAGCTGCTGAGCAGCTGGTGCCATCCGTACAGATGGTACAGGATATCCCGTATGTTTTTATCACGATCTTCAGTGGCGAAATTTTGGTGTCTGATCTCCTTGGGAAGATGATCAATTAAAGTGATCAGCGCTTCAAATTCAGTTTGGCTTTGAGTGATCAGCGCTTCTTTCGTTGTTGGTCTCGGCATGATAGTACCTCCATGGCTATAGTTTATCAGATTAACCCTGACAGGTGTCTGTCAGGATAATAAATGAATTGAATTCCCCTTTTTCAACGGGGATTTGGTATAATGAGTCGGTATGTTAAGGAGATGTCTATGATTACAGTACAGAATTTAACACTTGCGTATAGCGGAGAACCTTTGTTTGATAATGTGACGATGCAGTTCATTCCAGGAAATTGCTACGGTATTATTGGTGCCAACGGGGCAGGAAAATCCACTTTTCTTAAGGTATTATCAAAAGAGCTGGAGACAACCAAGGGACAGGTTATCCTTGAAAAAGGCAAGCGTCTTTCCTTTTTAAAGCAGGATCATTTTGCTTATGATGCATACACTGCCATGGAAACCGTACTCATGGGTAATCAGATTCTTTATGCCATCATGCAGGAAAAAGATGCCTTGTATGCAAAGGAAGACTTTACGGACGAAGATGGAGTAA
>CALNCD010000032.1 GCA_937874965.1 uncultured Erysipelotrichaceae bacterium
CATGCTGGGCGAAAAGCCGAAGATGCCGTTGATCCTATTGCACCTTCGGCCATTGCTTTTGATGAGAAGTCCAAAACGCCTCGAGAGATGACAGTTAAAGATATTGAAACTGTCATCCGTGAATTTCAGGAATCAGCCATAAGGGCTGTAGAGGCTGGAATTGATGCTATTGAGATACATGCAGCACATGGGTATCTTATCCATCAATTCCAGTCTAGATACACAAATAAGCGAGAGGACGAGTATGGGATAAATCTTTCAAAGTTTGGCTGTGAAATCGTAGCTGCTGTAAAAGGAGTTATTCCAGAATCAATGCCGCTTATCATGAGAATTTCTGCTGTTGAGTATGTTGAGGGAGGATACGGCATTGATCATGCAGTTGCATTGGCTAAAGATTACCAACGTGCTGGCATCGATATCTTCCATGTCTCGTCAGGAGGAGAAGGGCCAATCGGTGGAATCGGAGCGAGACACTTTGAACAGGGATATCAAGTTCCTTATGCTGAACGAATAAAGAATGAATTGAAAATTCCTACGATTGCAGTTGGAAAGATTTTGGATTTCAAGTACTCAAATCAGCTCATTGAACGTGAAACAGTGGATTTAATCGCTATCGGTCGAGGAATGCTCCATGATCCATACTGGACATTACATGCACAAGAGGTTTTAGAACTAGAAGCTGATAATTTAATTCCACAGCAATATGTTGCAGGATTTCATAAGGGATAGCACCAAATGGAATAGTTGATGAAAGCCACTTCTCTACAGTAAAGAATTTTTTCGAAGTTCTTGCAAAGACTGACTTTCAAATGTGACGAAAAGAATAGATGAAAATGGGACTTGCGCACAGATGTCTGTTTGATTTACGTGTCTTCTATTACTTTTCTCCCGCTATGTCTGTCGCTAGGAAAAACGTTGAATCCGCTATTTGCTTTCTTTCGAAGTTTTCTTTGCACGCTGATCGTCGATCTCTTCTTCTTCTTCGAATATGGACTTATATGCATTTTCAATACAATGCTTGTAGATCACAAAGACGATAATTTTTCCATTGTACTCATAATCAAGTCGTTGATATCAAACAAACGTGTTGCTCCTCCTAAACTGATGTTCCGTATGACTCGAACAAGCTCAATGTTAAGCATAGTGATGAATAAGAGGTTATGTCATTGGGATAGAGAGCGTAAGGTTCTAGAGCCTAGTGATGAGAAGTCCTTGTAGAGAGAGGGTTGTGGGCTATTTGGAATGGCATTAATGAACAACTTACCCTAAGATTGCAGGGATTGACATTAAGGCTAAGTCAATTGCTGTAGATAAATAAAAAATCATGAGAGTTACCGAATCATCGTAACTCTCATGATTTTGTGTTGATTATTGTGATAATCCAGAGAACAAAGGAAAACTGGAATACTGTATCGTGTATAATCCATAGTTTATTGATTAATGTGGATAGCAGGATTTCTGATATCCCATTCATTATCATTAACCATGCTTATGTTTGATTTTCGTATGAATACTGTACAAACGAAGGCGGTCTTTTCTTTCCAGGCTATTTAATCAAGAACAATCTTAATGATAGAGCGGGTAAAATAATTTTCCAGATACTGGACGTAAACAACCGGTTTACCTTCGTTGGAAATCTGATAAGGATTGCTGCCATTGAAAGTCAGGCAGGGTTCATCAAGGGTAAGATGACAAACAGATTCACTGGATTTGAAACTTGCGGCCTGATAGGGATGAGCATCAAAGAAGTTAGCGGTCTTAGCGTTGACGTCGTCCAATGTTTTTCCGGTTTGCTTGAGAATTGCTTGCGGTGAAAGCAGAAAACCTGTTTCTGTGTCGAACGAGTAGGTTTGTATAGATTCGTCGATTTTAAGTCCTGTGCGAGAGTCAATACGATAAATAATGTCACGGACACTCAACGAAACGACAGTTTTGTATGTTGCCGTTGAATGTAAGGTTCGGCGAATCAATTTATTGAAATTAACACCGGAAAGCTGATGGTCAAGGATCATGGAAACAAGGCGTGCATCATCTGAGTCAATATTGACATTGATTCGATCACTGGTTTGGATTTCGATTTTATTGGCGGGGTCTTTGGCCAATTCAGCATTAGCTGCTTTGATTGAAGCGTTTTTTTGATCACTAAGGTCCAGCTTGCTAAGGCTTGTCTCGATTGAAGTCGAGACAATATATTCTTTGGAATCATCAACCTTTGGTGTTTTCGCAGCCATAGCCAGGGGTGTTTTTGGGTTAAAGGTGAATTTGGGACCATCCAAGGATGAAAAGATATAGTTGTTATCATAGACAACTGTATTCGCGAGTAACCCCTGATCACAAAGCATAAACGGATTATCGTAATCCAGGGCTAAGGTAACGACAGCATCCTCGCCAAATTCTTCAGTATTGTCAGTAAGCGATGTTCGTGTATTAAGCAGATCTGGACGATAGGTAATTGTCCCGTTGTCTGAATAGGAGGTTAAATCCATGGTTTTGAGATTATCGCGTATGGTATTCTCAATTTCAGACAATGTATACCCTGCGGAGGCAAGTGTTTCGCCTGCGGACATAAGATGACCGTCAATTTTACTGAAAACATAGTTTTCGACTGTCCCAGCATGCGCTTCAGTTCCGATTTTAGCTTGCATCTGATAAACTGTCATCGAAATTAAACTGTCGGTTTCATATGTCTGACCCAGCATAACATACGAGAATGCAGCAAGCGGAAGAGCACCTTCGGTCATTGCGTTCATCTCATTGTAGAAATTTTCGCTGATTGAATCGGCAAGGGCCAGCTGATCTGTCAGTTTTGACTGAACATAGCGTGCATCATCGGAATTGAGGTTAAGGGTGATTTTTTCATTGACGCCAAGTCTATCTTTCGCCGGAATGATTCCATTGCGAATGTCAGCGTGTGTCATGAGTCCTATTGTGGAGTTAATCTCATACTCGGTTCCTTTTTTGCGAAGAGTGGCAATGATATCAATCTGTGGATTGGAATATTCGGTGAGGATAAACGGCTGTGACTTATCCAGCTTAAGCTTTTCTGAATCATTGGAGCTGTTCTCGGCGGACGTATAACTGACATTAGTGATACTAGAACAGCCACTCAGCAATAACGCGATGAGCATCAAAACTGCGATTGTTTTTTTCATGGCGTCCTCCTCTATTGAAAAATGATAGGTAAGTATTTCAACCTTTTATTCAGTGTATCATATTTTTAGAGACAAGTGGGCACAGATGAGCAGCTATATGATGAAAATAATACTGACCGGCTTGAAGTGTCGGATGCTACTTCGTTCAAGGGCACATGTGAATGAATCATGTCAATGTTTCTGATCCGCCAACCAGGCAGGACAAGGGATGATTTCTCTACAGGGAGTTCATCTTTTTTATGAAAGAAGATGGATTAAGGTCAAAACAGGATGAGGAGCGGATCTGTATGGATGATCTATGACGACATTATATGCGTTATTTTATTCACAAAATATGCTAATTGTTAGTTATTGACAAATGTAAGCGCATCCACTATGATGAGGTTAACAGAGAAGATTTATAGTCTTGTGAGGCGAGGTCAACGTGTTGAATATTTCGCAGGCATTACAGAATGATTTGGAGGAAGCAGCTGTTGTTGCGCATAATCGTCATCAGCAAACCATTGATGCTGTTCATCTATGGTTTGTTTATTCACGTTCCACTCATCCAGTCGCAGCACTTTTAACACAGCTTGGACTTTCCCTTGTTGACTTTCGCCGTTTCCTGGTACGGGAATCCGTTGATCTTCAAGTGAGTGATTCTACATCCATAGATATTGTTCAGTCGCAGGCATTGGTTCTATTGATTCAGGATGCCCAGGCTGAGGCTGAGAGGCATCAGAGGCTCGCATCAAGCGAAGATGTCTTTGTTGCGCAGTTCAATCAGGAAAATACAATCATTACCCAGTACTTCCTTGAAAGAGGATTGTCACAATCCAATGTGAGGACGCTTATTCAGCACGTTCGTTCGACGAGTATGGATAGTTTGAATTTTGAAAAGCAATATCCGGTCTTATCGCAATATGCCCTTCATCTGAATGACCATGTTCAGGATTATCGTCCATTGATCGGTCGTGTTGACCAGATTCAGGACATTGTTCGAATACTGCTGAGGAGTGAAAAAAGCAATCCAATTCTCGTTGGTGAACCTGGGGTTGGCAAGACGGCGATTATTCATGGTCTGGTCAAACGGATTGTGACCCGTGATGTCCCTGAGTCTTTATGGAATACGCATATTTTTGCCTTGGGTATGGGCTCGTTGGTTGCAGGTGCCAAGTTCAGAGGTGAATTTGAAGAACGCTTGAAGGCTGTTCTGGATGAAGTTCAAACTGCAGAGCATTCGATTGTTCTGTTCATTGATGAGATTCATACGATTGTCGGTGCTGGGCGCAGCGATGGTGCACTGGATGCAAGTAATCTTATCAAGCCTTTGCTGGCTCGGAATCAGATCCGGATCATCGGAACGACGACCTTGGACGAGTATCAGCTTTATATTGAGAAAGATAAGGCGCTTGCCCGTCGGCTTCAGCGGGTTAATGTGGATGAATCTTCGGTGGAGGAGACGATTCAGATTCTGCGTGGTCTGAAGAAAAGCATTGAAGACTTTCATCATGTGGATATTCAGGACAAAGCACTCTCCTATGCTGCTGAGTTGTCGAAGCGTTATCTGCCTGATCGTTTCTTGCCGGATAAAGCAATTGATCTGGTCGATGAGGCGTGCGCTACCTTACAGATGCAGTTATCGACAAAGCCGTTGGCGATGGATCACAACGAGCGTCTTCTGGCACAGGCAGAATTTGAGATTGATGCTTTGAATCAAGAAGCCGATAACGATTATGCCCATGAAATTGCGCGTCTTCATCAGCAAGTGAATAATCTGCAGACACAGCATCATATTCTTGATGAGCAATGGCACCTGGATCAGGAACTGCTGAAACAACGCCAAAGTCTGCGGCTTTTGAAAGGGGACGGTGATTTAGAGTCGATTGCTGCATATCAGGCGAGTACGCAGGCAATGCTTTCGGATCAGCATTTGCTTCGCGATATTGTGGTCCGCAATGATATTGCCCGAGTGATTGGCCGGTTAACCGGGATTCCGATCACACGTATTGTCGAGGGTGAAAAGGCGAAGTTATTAGCATTGTCTGATCATCTTCGACTGCGGGTTATCGGCCAGGATACAGCTGTTGAGCATGTAACTTCTGCCATTATCCGTTCCCGTGCCGGCGTGCATAATCCGAATCGTCCG
>CALNCD010000033.1 GCA_937874965.1 uncultured Erysipelotrichaceae bacterium
GAACAGCGACCATTCCATCAGCCGAAGAGGGTCAGAAAGAACCGCTCAGTGTCTGGGTTCAGAATTTCTGGGAGCTTCCGGTTAATCAAGATCGATACAGAGGGCCGGATTTAGATATCGTTACGCTTAAAATGACACCGAATTTCGGAAGCTATCTGACGCAGAAAATGTACACCAACAATACAAGCAGCGCCATGATTGCCTATCATGGGAGCTCACTTGGCTATAAAAACTTTTCGGAAGCAGCCAACAGTCCGGAGATTGCTGAAATCCTGGATGCAGGTTATAAAGAAATCAATCAGATTCTCATCCGAAGCCTCGGTGTGAGCGAAGCCTCTCAGCTCGTTTTCTCCACTCGAGCCCGTGCCAAGTACACGGATCCGGTTATAACGGATACCGTTCAGCGCCACGCGCAAGATCCATACCGGAAGCTTGGGCCGGAAGAGCGGCTGATTGCACCGGCCAAAATGGCCTTTGAACAAGGTATGTATCCGAAAGTGATCATCAGCACTATCGTAAAAGCACTGCAGTATGCTGATGAGCAAGATTCATCTTCACAGCGACTACAAAGATTGCTGAAAACAAAGGGAATCGACGAGGTGCTGACTTCTGTCTGCGAATTGAAGAAAGAAGATCCCCTGTTTCTTGCTGTCAAAGCAGCCTACGGAAAGGCAATAGAAGGTCAGAAACATGAGTGAACGAGTTGTCATTATTGGGGCTGGGCAGACAGGTCGAGGGTTTATCAACCGGCTGGTTATGGAATCAGGTGAACAGGCAGTATTCATTGAAAAGGATGCTGATCTCATTGAGAACCTTCGGAATCAATCGTATCAGATTCGGTTTGGAGAAGGAGCCAGGATTCCCTTTGCTGCAGAAATCAAGACCATTTATTCTCCAGATTCTCAAGAAGCAATCGATACGATTGCGAAAGCGGAGATCGTAATTACGGCGATTGGAACGGACCATCTGACAGAATTGACTTCACTTCTAGAAGCGGCGCTCAAACAGCGAACCGAAGATACGCCGTTGATGGTTCTGCTTTGTGAGAACGGAGTCAATGCTCATGAAAAGTTCGCCGTCTTCAAGCCTAATCCTGCCATTGAGATCAGCGATGCCATCATCTTTTGCACCACACTGTCGTCCGGTTTAGATATTGTCAGTGAAGAAATGGATTCCATTCCGTATGACTCTTCGGCCCTTTCAGGGCCAATCAATCTCAAAGGATTCCTACCTGATGCGCATCTGGGTACATTGATGAAACGAAAAATCTATACCTACAACTGTCTCAGTGCCTGCATTGCCTATACGGGTGCCCTCTATGGATATACGTCGTATGCCGAGGCAGCCTGTGACCCAAGAATTGAACAGAGAATGAAGGCCATTCAGGATCCCTTGGATCGAGTAGTTTCTAAAGAGTATATGACCCCGCTCGCAGAACAACACGACTTTTCAACGAAAGCCATTCGGAAATTCCAGAATAAATCCATCGTTGACACGATCGATCGGAATGCCCGGAATGCCTTAAGAAAACTAGGCCGTAACGAACGGATTGTTGCACCGCTTCGCCTGATGGAAATATATCATGAAGTTTCCGAGGCGTTGCTTGAAGTAGCAGCCATGGCGTATTGCTATGGAATTGTTCATCATGAATTCACTTCCGAGCAGCAACCAATAAAAATGCTGTTTCGTGAGCTTCCGGAAGCATGGATAAAGATTATTGAAAACAGTGTCCAACGCTATCTTCGAGCGTAAGCAGAAAGGAGCATGTCATGCGACTCTATCTTGATTGTGCCAACAGTGACCAGATTCAGACGGCACTTGAATTCTTCCCGATTAGCGGAGTGACTACCAATCCAACCCTCATCAGCAAGGAGAAGAAGCCGCTACATAAGGTACTTGATGCCATTGTTGAGCAATGCGGCACTTCACGAGAGATTTTCGTACAAGTGGTCGGCAATACTTATGAAGAGATGCTGGAAGATGTGGCATCCATCCATCAGCAGTATTCGAGTAGGATCATCATAAAAGTACCGGTTAATGCTGAAGGCATCAAGTGCATGATGACTTTGAAAAAGAAACAGATCCCTGTTCTAGCCACGTGTGTGTATACTGTTAATCAG
>CALNCD010000034.1 GCA_937874965.1 uncultured Erysipelotrichaceae bacterium
CCAATTCCGGTTCCCCCAGAGTTGATTGAGTTCTACCAAGCATCAGGAAGCCTCGTCAAATATCCGGACGGCCGTGCATTTGAAAACTGCACATTTGATCTCGATAATGCCGGTTCTCTGTTAGCAGCCATTCGCAACCCTGAGCATTTTCGCAGCTGCAGATCGCTTGGCTTGATTGATATGCTGCAATATAGCTGGGGAAACTCACGCGATGACTTTGCAGAATACATTCCTGAGGCTTTCATGACCAGAATAAATCATCACTATGCTTGTATCGGGTGGTATCGACTGGACGGCTTTTCTGATGAGGCCTATTATGTCACATTTGATCAGACGGGCAGGTTTCATGCCATCCGTTACAATCAGGATGAACTTGATTCCCTTATTGATGATCTGGTCGCAATCGAAAAAACACCGTTCCTCGCCTCAATGGAAGCCACCCTTGTTCATGCATTTCAGCTTATGAGGGACATCATCACCGCATCCTTTGAACTGCAGTAACCGTAATTCAAAAGCCTGCAAAGAACCGGAAAGTCTACAGATATCTCCTGTTTTGCTGAACCGTTTCATCCTGCCTAAGCCATACGTCCAAGAGGGTATACAGATGCTGTATACCCTCTTTTTTTGATGGATGAGCATCCATTCTTGTTCTCTATCCTTATTCCAGACAAGACAAGACAACTTGCATTGTCTGGCTCAGAACCTTTTCAACATCAGTCACACCATCATCCCATAACTCACAATTGAAGATACGGACCCCTTGTTGATAGAAGGCTTCAATGCCGTCCTTGAAGTGAACTTGACCCTCACCAAAGTGCAAATCCCTGAAGACTCCCGGCCGAGTATCCTTCAGATGAGCAGCAATAAGATGCCCGCTGCCCAAAGCAATATCAGCATAGAGCTGATCACGCGTCTCATTGCCATTATAGAGATTGCCTAAATCAGGGTAAACCTGAAGATACGGACTGTTGATTTGCTGAACGTAACGCATGGCTTTACCAACCGTATTCATAAACGGTGTTTCCATGGTTTCAAACCCCAAGATAATTCCATATTGACTGGCAAGGCGTACACATGTCTGCAGGTTCTCAACGAAGAACTGCTCTGTCGTCTCGTCGCTTTCTTCATAATACACGTCATACCCCGCTAATTGAATCCGTTGAACGCCTAACTTAACGGCAAATTGCAAAGCTTTTTCCAAAATGACTATCCCATGCTTCCTGATGCTTTCATCGTGAGAACCCAACGGGTACTTGCGATGTGCACTTAGGCACATTGATCGAATCGGAACCCCGCTTTGCTGGGCGGACTGGATAATCGCATGCTGAACATCCGGATGGTCCAACCGGCTCAATCGCAACGGACTCTCATCAATACTGATTTCCATAAAATCAAACCCTGTTCCTCGCGTTAATTCCAGCCTTTCCAGCCAGGAAAGATGATGTGGAAGAGCTTTTTCATATAACCCGAGGGACAGTTCACTTCGTTTGACCATAATACGCGTTCTTTCCATGTTTTCTCTGAAAATGCTTGTCCAATAAGTCCGGCTGAATGGCTTGCACCGTCGGGTTAATACCTTCGGTAATCGAATTCATGCGTGCTACTTCTTCAAGTATCTTGGCATTTTCAACAGCTTTAATCGCATCCTTGCCCCAGATAAAAGGACCATGGCTTGCTACAAGAACACCGGGCATTTCTGCAGGATCAATTCCGTTCTCCTGAAATGTCTCAACAATGACTTTGCCCGTATTCAATTCGTAATGATCCTTAATCTCCGTTCTGCTCATCAGACGGGTACAGGGTACACTGCCATTGAACGTATCTGCATGGGTTGTACCTAGACAGTGGATAGGAAACTGAGCCTGTGCATAGCTGGTTGCATAGGTGCTGTGTGTATGGACAATCGCATGAATTGTCTCAAACCTCCGGTACAGTTCCAGATGTGTATCCAGATCACTGCTTGGTTTAAGACTGCCTTGTCTGACATGACCCTCAAGATCAACAACAACCATATCCTCAGGTTTCATGAGAGCATACTCCACACCGCTGGGCTTAATGACAATCAACTGCGACTCACGATCGATTTCAGAAACATTTCCCCAGGTAAATGTCACCAAATCGTAGGTTACCAAAAGCAGATTGGCTTGATACACCCGCTCAATGAGTGCTGAATTAATCGATGACATAGACTACCGCCTTGTTCTCAGTATGGTTGGCACTGAGAACCAGATCATTCTCAGCCAAATTCAGGGCAAACAGATTGGCAGGTCCTCCTCCTTGATCAAGCGTGATTGCCTTGATGGCATTGTCATGCCACTGGAAGGCTACGAGTTCACAATCCATCCTGCGGATTCCCGCCAGAAATGTCGGAACCCCTTTTAATCGTGTGTAGATAACCGCATGCGCAAAATCAATTGGATGATCATAGGCATAGATTTTAATGAAACCCTGATCTGTCTTTCGATAAATGTTCAAGGCATTGCCATGAAAAGGCTCAATCGTTAGGTATTCATCTTGTCCATCACAATCAATATCACCTATGGCTACTTCGGATACCTGGCCCTTCATGAAAGGTTCAATATGCCACTCTGATGCTGAATAAGGTGGAATTGCTTTGACAATTCCTTGATCACTGCTTAAATAGGCCACACGCTGGCCGTCTTCCACATGCGTCGTAAACCCATGGTTTCGGAAGTAATGATCACCAATTCTGGTCACGGTCAAGCCAAGATTGAAATCTTCCGGGAAAACACCCGTATAGATTGATCCAGGTTGACTCCAGTCTTCTTTGTTTTTCTTATCGTCCGCAATCGTCGTTCCCAAAAAGTGCAATGACCCGTTGACTTCGAAAATCCCGAAACGATGAAGAAACGGTAAAAACAGCATATCTTTTATGATCCATCGATCATCTTCCAGTTTTCCCCAGACCAATCGGGATTGACTTGGGCTTACTTTCAGATAAAAATCGCGGATGGCTAGAAATTCGTTGGGTTTATTGGGGACCGGAAGAATTGACATGCATCCGCCGCCCTTTTCCCAAACAATTGATTTGGTGCTAAAATCCGGTCCTGAATACGCGACACAAGGATATCCTTCTTCTTCACTGGCATAGAACAGTGTCAGTTCTCCATTGATTTCAAACGCCTGGGTCGCATAACAGCGATACATATCATCCAGGACCTTTTTTTCTACATTCATGGTTTGTCCTCCTGTTCATTAATAGTGGGTTAATACTTTGATGAATTGACCTTGAGGGTATTGCTTCAGGGCCAACTCATAGAAATGCTGTGCCCGCTTTTTTTGCTTACCCAACATTTCAGAGCGATATTTCAGATAATAATAATGGCTTTGTTCACGTTTGTTCAAGTGTTCCAGACGCACACGGTTCAGATGCTGATTGGCCGATGACATGTGCCTGTAGTAGAGCTCATACTCTGCCTGAATCATTCTTAAATCATAGATCAGTGCTGTGCTCCTGTCCTTTTCACGATGAACCCGCTGATACGTCGTTTCTATCGCATGATAATGCTGATTAAGAGATTCATCATCCCTTTCACGGATCGCCACTTGCAGCAAGCCGTAATGGTAAACCAGCTTCATGCTTTCATTGCTTTGAAAAATTCTATCCTGAAGAACAGTCCGCAAGCCTTCCACATCATCTGTATCTTCATAATATACACTCATAAAGACTGCGTATTGACTGCGATACCAATGCAAGATATCCAAACGCTTCATCCTTTTCATCCACAGAAATGCCTTCTTGAGGTCGCCATAGATAACCAGGTGACGGCTGGCTTCGTCATAGCAAAGTTCACACAGCATGGTGCTGCTGAATACCAGCGCAAAGATAACAAAGAGACCTGTGGTTAATCCGATGGTCAAAGGGGTCGTCAACC
>CALNCD010000035.1 GCA_937874965.1 uncultured Erysipelotrichaceae bacterium
TCATGGCGGGCTTCGCTTCTGCATCAATTCCGCGGCATTACGCTTTATTCCCAAAGAACGGATGAGCGAGGAAGGTTACGGCAGTTATCTCAAAGAACTTTAAAGGCACCCCACCCGGGCTGCCTTTTTGAATGACTTCTATCATCTCCTGAGTTAGAGACGACGCAATTGTTCAAGACATAATCGCAATTCCTCTGCATCTACTCCATCATAGCTGTATTGTTCGCCCACATTGAAACTAATACCGTGGTTGATCGAAGTCGGGTCAATCCGCTGCATACGGAATGAGCCATGGACCTGTGACACCTTCGTTGCCTGAATCAATGCATTCACTGTATCAGAGCGAATCCCGGAACCAGCCAACAGTTCAATCTGCTGCCCATACCGCTGCTGCCATTGCTGCAATTGTTCTCGACCTGCCCAAGCGGTCGTTCTCTGTCCGCTGGTCAGGACACGATCTACTCCCTGTGCAATCAAGATTTCTAGACTTTCTTCAGGATTGCGGCAAAGATCAAACGCACGATGAAAGACCGCTTCTGCTCCATAGCTGTGACAAATGTCTACCATCTGAGCAATCCGCATCGCATCCAAGCTGAAATCTGATTCCAGAACACCGAAAGCAACCCCATGAACACCCAGTTTCAGAAATTCATCCGCCTGAATCAGCATTGCGTTGAACTCATGCGCTGTATACAGAAAGCCGCCGCTGCGAGGTCGTACCATCGCAATAATAGGAATGTCAACCTGCCTGAGAGCAACAGCAGTGACTCCGAAATCAGGCGATAGACCGCCAAGACTCAAAGCACTGTTCAACTCAATCCGATCAGCACCGGTTTCAGCAGCAAGACAGCAATCCTCCACTGTGCTGGCACAGACCTCCAGCAGATAACGGCTAGGCATCCGCAAAAGTGGAGCGCGTATACAGCTCTGTTTTTCCAAAACGCACAATTTCATCCCCGTCAATGAGAAGACCGCCGTCATTCCTTAACGCATAGACTGGAATTTCCAAGTCGTGGACAGCCTTATAAATCGAGTGAAGCTGCTCTTCCTGATGATTAAAGTGAACTTCGACATCAAACCCGCGCACCAGATTCAGGCCAAGCTCAATCTGGTAAAATTCATATTGATCATCCGGTGTGATATGGTACTCTTTAAGCTGAATCATTGCGCCTGCACTGAACCCAAGAACGATACCGGTGTGCGCTTGGATCAGCTTAATCAGGTTCTGCTGTTCCAAGCGCCGATACATCAGTTCTGGAAAGCCGCCAGGCAAGACAATGCAATCAGTCTCCGCTATCCGATCACGGATGGTCTCAAAACTATCCTGAAAACAATTTACCCATTCAATTTGATCATCCGTTATTCCATAACGATGGAACGGTTCCACCAGACTATTCCAATAGAAGCCAGTCTGCGGTTGATACAACTCCAAAAATTGTTTTTCGGTCGTTACAAGCTCAGAGAATGAATACGGAAGAATAAGAACCTTTGTATCCTGAGTAAGGACTGATTTCAAGACCGGAAAAGCCCAGTCTTCGTTAATTCTAAGTTCCGATAAGAGTATATTAATCATAAGCTCACTTCCTTTTCTTTAGTATAGCACGCTAAACCTGACAATGAAAATGGATGGAAATACGATATAATAGGATTCAGAGGAGTAAATTATGAAACCTATTAACTATGAAAAACTTATGCGGATTGCGCGTATCGTCGTCTTTGTCACCCTGATTGCCTCGCTGGCTTTCTCAGCCTACCGTGTGCTATCCTCCCCTGCCGATGCCAAAGACATCATCGATGGGAATGTTATCCGGACTAAAAGCGACTATGTGTTGATGTGCCTGCAATGTTTGCTCGGAATCTTTGTGCTTTTCCTGCCCTCTTTCATTGAAAAGCACTTTAACTTCTCAATCCCCAACGGCATGTATATCATGTACATCATTTTCCTCTACTGCGCCATCTATCTCGGTGAAGTCCGTAGTTTCTACTACCGTATCCCGAACTGGGATACCTACCTCCATGCCATGAGTTCGATGATGCTGGGAACACTAGGCTTCTCAGTGGTCTCCTTCTTGAACAGCCACGATACGGTTGCCGTCAAGATGAACCCGATCTTTGTTGCTTTATTTGCATTCTCATTTGCCGTTATGATCGGTACACTTTGGGAGGTCTACGAATACACCTTTGATGGCCTGCTGGGTTTAAATATGCAGAAATTCGCATCAGATGGCGGCGTCAATCTGATCGGCCGTGCAGCACTCAGCGATACGATGGATGACATCATCGTCGATGTCATCGGTGCACTCATCAGTGCTGTCATTGGATATTTCACCCTGATTTATCATCCTCGCAAATCCCGCTCATGATTGCAGTTCTGCTTCAATGATCCACAGAATATTACCTGTCTCATCGATGCAGGTCTGCAGTACAATCCGTTCCTGGTTGCCTTTGGATGTAATCCGGTAGTATTGATCTGCCGGTGTGTTCACCCGTCTGACCTTGTATTTTGCAGTCACCTTGTACGTAAATGCCGTTCCTGAACTATCAGTAACGATCACGGCATCACCTATTCCTAGAGTTGATACCTTGGTGAAAGCCGAATAGTAATGACCGATAAAATGAGTGTTCATCTGATCAGTTCCGCTGTAACTCTGTGTTCCTCCCCAGGTTGAGGCTAATTGCGGTTCGCTATCGATAATCGCCTGACCGCTGTCATACCCGCCATTGCGATAACCCACACTTTTATTGAGACTCGGAAAATACAATCGATTAGCCTGGTAGCTCTGAACAGAAACCGACGGAGCTGCAGAGACAGCCGCTTGTTTCGGCTGGGAGTCCGGACGGCTTACAGGGACGCTCACTTGTTCCACCGGCTTGTCCAGAATTGTAAAGACCGCTTCCTGCTGGCTGGTATTTCCGCTTCTATCCCGAGCCGTATACACAATGGTATTTGCCCCAGTGACAGGAAAAGCAGGAGAATCCACCTCCAGAACAACGCTTTGATCGTAGTTATCGCTCACGGTACTCTCCTGGACATAATCAATGATCTCGCCGGCAAAATAGCGGGTTTTTGTGAACCTGAGCGTAATGACAGGAGCAATGCGATCACCTAGTGTAATCGTCTTCTTCTGCCATAGATCCTTTGAAGCACTGTAGGTTACCAAACTGTAATTCAGATCACTGATAACCTGGTAATTGAAATAATCATAGAATGCTTTATCCTGACCGTTCTGGACAAAGATAAGATCGCCGTGTTCAAGGGATAAATCCGAATATGTTAATGGTTTTTCAATTGGATGATTAATGTGTATTTCAGAAAGTGTTGCACTGGTGACTAAATCTGCGCTTTCCGAAACAGCGTTTTGAGTTGAATCAAGCAAATTCATCGGTATTTGACCAATAAGCCCTATGCTGGTCGTAAATGTAATTGAGATGGTTGTGACTAGAGTTATCAATGTTTTCATAACGTTCTCCTTTGAATAGACATGAAAGCAAATCACACTCAAATTATTCAATCAAAGAGGCTACGATTCAACGCTTATGACTAACACCACGACCTTTCCGCTTCTGCCTGTTTTCAAGCAAGCATAAGATTTGACAAGCCAAAGGAATTCACAGAGAATGGAATGGGATAATCCGGATAGAAATTTGATTTTCGCGAGAAACGGTCAGTTCTTTCTCAAATTGTATCGTTTGATTCCGCTGATTTCCTCGCACTCCCATTATACCTTAAAAAAACCTGTTTTTTATTACTTTTCCTGCATTTCAATCTGTTTGAAAATATAGATAAACACAAAAAAGAGCCTTCTTGACGAGGGCTCTTCGTTTTGTAATGTTTATTCAACAAATGCTTCTTGATAGGAAATCAATGAGCCTGAATAATTGACCTTGACCAGTCCTCCATACAGGAACAAGGTCTTAGGGTAACAATGCCCGATCGGTACATTCACCAGAACCGGATAGGTTTCATCAGCAATAACCTCTCCGAGAATACGGTGGTACTCCTCCTGATAAACGCCATCCTGAGGTTTCCCGAACAGTAATCCTTGGCTATATCGGAATACGCCGTACCCTTTCAATAACTCAACCATTGATTTGAACACTTCAGGATCAGGCTTCTCTTCGCTGACCTCCAAAAAGAAGAGGCTTTCCTTTAATTCCTGTTCCGTAAAGAAGAGAGTATACCTGCGATTAAGACCTTGGTTCTTGACGGTTGTCAGCAGATCCGCAAAACTCTCAAGGCAGCCGCCGAGTAATTTCCCCTGGACCTCATGTGCACCCTGAAGCCAATACAAACCGGTATTCTCATGAACCATCCGCGGCTTATTCAAGGCCTCTTCCTGAAATGAAGTCCGCTCTTCATACCACCGCTCGCTTCCTTTGATAACCGGCATCAGCCCTGGATGAAAGAACCATTCAAAAGAATTCATTGAATAAGGCAGACGATGTGCGGGCAACTCACAGAAATCACACAGAAAATTCAGACCATAATAGCTCTTCAATCCCAAGCGATGAAGCATGAGATGATTGATGGTTGTATCGGAATACCCGATGAATGGCTTCGGGTGGTCCTGCACCAGCTGCTTAAAGTCTTCCGTCATCAGATAAGGAGCCAGCCGTAATGTATCTTCTCCTCCGATTGCACACAGGATCATTGCGACAGAATCATCCGTAAATGCTTCAATCAAATCCTGTGCCCGCCACTCAGGATGCTCATCCAGTGCCGACAGTCCATCTCTGGCATGGGTTGCATAGCGCACCTTCAACCCGAAGGATTTCAGAGTTTCTTCTCCCAGCTGACGCTGATACGCTGTATAACTCTCTCCCAGGATACCCGACGACAAGCTGACAATCATCACCGTATCCAAAGGTTTCAATCCTCTTCCCTTGATCATAGTTCACCTCCGCATAAGTTTCTTTAGTATACACCATTTAAATCTAAAGGCAAATTCCCTATAATGAAAGCAGGAGGCACACAATGAACAATGAACAGATCAGGACCCTCTTCAATACCTTGCAGGCTAATTTCCCAGCCATGCAAACCCCTGGCTTAGCTGTTGGAATAGTCGACCAGAATGGATTAGTTGCCTTTAAGGGACTGGGATTTGCAGATCGCGAAAATCAGATTCCTTACACTGAGAAAACATTGCACTTCAGCGGATCAACCACGAAGGCGATTACGATAATGGTCTTAATGCTGCTTAAAGAACAGGGATATCTCGACTTCGACACGCCGATCAAGACCTACGACCCATCATTCAGAATGGCGGGTCCCTATGTCGAGAACAACGTAACAATCCGTGATTTTATGGTTCATGTCAGCGGGTTATCAGAGCTTGATCTGGTCTGGCTGTCCAAGCAGCCGATAACAACCTCTGAAGTCTATGAGACCTTGGCCCAAGCGCCTATGATTCACCCCTTCCGAGTAACCTTCGATTACAATAATGTGACCTACGGCTATCTTGGCATCCTGGCAAGCCGTATCACCAGCAAACCCTACAAAGATCTGGTGCATGACTTGATCTTCAAACCTTTGAACATGAGTCAGGCCTATATCGACTTTGATGACATCATGCAAGGAACTCCTCTAGCCAAAGGCTATCAATGGCGTCATAATCATAGTGAACGTGTCCATTATGATAATATCGGAGCACTTGCAGCCGCAGGTCAAATGGCGGTATCTGCCGAATCCATGGCGCAATGGATCAGCGCCCAGATCAACGCAGGGCGGCCGCTGATCAACGAAGCGGATTACAGTTATCTGACAACACCGCAAATCCCGGCCATTCATGACGATCAAACACAAGCTTCAAGTTATGGCGGCGGCTGGTTTATTGATAGTTACCGCGGTGAAGAAATCATCACACATTCAGGGGGCATTGAAGGCTTCGAAACCTATATCGGGTATTCAAAGACAAAGAAAATAGGGTACATCGTCTTTTCCAACGGCCGCTACAGCGGTGCTAACTCTATAGCAAACCGAATGGTCAGGGATGCAGTTTTCAGTCTTCCCCGGATTGATTGGCTAGCATTGACGCATCAGCAGATGGAAGAACTGGAACGCAGCGCAGCTGCAACCAGAACAACCCTTGAATCCCAGCTGAACGAAACCAGAAACCTTGAAATCCTGGCGGGAATCTACTCAAACCCTGCATACGGAACACTCGAGCTCATAAAAAAAGATCAGTATCTGATCATGAACTTCAATCGGAATATACAGGCGATCCCTCTTATAGACCTAGGGAATCATCGTCTGAGGACAGAATCCGAATACATCATGGACTTTCCGCTGACCTTTTATCTAACGCTTCAAGCCGACGCCGATCTCAGACTTACTGCATTGATGGAAGGCCAATGTTTCAGTGTTTATTTTCAGCCGACAAGAATGAAATAAACCAGCAGAACAACTACGAAGACAATCAAGCCAGAAACGATACGGTCCGATAACGTCATCATTCCGAAAAGAGAACCGGCCGCCTTCTTTGGATGTTCCGGCTTTGACTGATCGTCTGAAACCCGGCTATTGGACCGAGAACGCCATAAGCTCACACCCGCAAATACGACCAGAACGACGACCATTATAATAAATGCAAACAGAAAGAAACCAGATGCATCAATGCGCTCATCTTGGGTAATGATAGAACCAATCCCAAACATGTAAAGATAATAGATACCGATAAATGCCGCTATTCCGAGGCACGCTAAGAGTATGTATGCGATTATTTTCAGCTGTTTCATGGAAACCTCCGTGGCTATACTTCAAGTATAGCCACTTTGGCCACAAGGTGCAAAGACATTTCAGAAAAAGAATTCCTCAATAGAACACCCGATTATTCCATAAATACTTCAACGTGACAACCGCACCATAAGCAAGCGCCACACCTGCAACTGCTCCTCCGGCTAGCAGCGCAATCTTAACAATGCTGCTTCCGAAAGTCGCTGTTGCGAAGATCATCCCTGCACTGCTGTACTTCTGCAGGGTGCTGGCCAGAAAAGCATAGTTCCAGCCCTTGGACGCCATAAACTTGGAGACCAATGTCGAAATTGTCCACAATCCCATCAGATTACTGCGAAATGTACTGAATGTTCCGCCCTGCATCCTCACCATTTCCATCGCGTTCAATTCCATAAACTGATTACTCATCGTCATTCCTCCTTAAGACAGGATATGAATAAACATGAGTTAATCCTTTATTCATTTGACTTCATGGCTTCCAGCATATTGATTTTCTGAATCGCAAAATAAGTGACGGCACTCATCAGCACTGAGAATGAAAAAGTGAGCCCGGCCGCATAGAAATAGCTTTGCCACTGTATGGTATCCAGAAACGGCTGCGGAATTAAATCAATGACAATCCCATGGAAGTAAACACCCAGAACCAAGCCCAGCGCAATACTGATGAGGCTGAGAATCATGGCCTCACGATAGACATAGCTATTCGCCTCACGATCATAAAATCCCAGAACCTTCAAGGTTGCCAATTCTCGTTGACGCTCACTGATATGAATTGAAGTAAGATTATAGAGCACAACAATTGCCAAGGCAGAAGCAATCACGATAATCATATAGACAATCGCATTGATGCTCTGGTTATTTTCACTGATTGCAGCGGCAATCTGTGCAGTGAACGTAACATTGACAATACCTTCCTGATTCAGCAGCGCACTGCTGACCGCGTTTTGCTGATCTGCATCAGAAATACCGACAACTGTATTATACGATGGGCTTGACTGCGTCAGATTCTGATAGGCCTGCGGGCTTAAATAGAGATAATCAGAAACATAGTTCTCAGCCAATCCGCTCAAGACGACAGAAAATGATTGATTATCAAACCGCGTGAACGTCAGGGTATCTCCGACACGGAGATTGAGTTTGCCGGCAAGTTTTTCAGTGAGAACTGCTCCATCCTGAAGATTGAGCGAATTCTGATCAAGATCATTCAGATGATAGTAACGCGTGAATTCCTGAAGTGTTGACGGTACAACCAAATAGGCATTATAGGTAGTCTCTGATACCTGAATTTCAATTGCGTTCTGAGTAACAAGCAATCCATTCTCCAGACCGGAATCTGCAAGACTCTGCCATTCTTGAGTGCTTAAATCACTCACTGAATCCTGTAAAGTGACCATCGTATTATAGGTCAGGATCCGTCCG
>CALNCD010000036.1 GCA_937874965.1 uncultured Erysipelotrichaceae bacterium
CTTCTTTATTTTTTACGAAGTCTAACAAGTCAAACCCCTTATTGTAGTGTATTCCAAGTGATTGCTCCTGAATAAAGACATTCGGTGTGCATGCATCCACTTGAAAAGTTGCTGCTAAAGAAATAGGACCATAAGGTGCATGCGGTGCCACCGCAAGATCAAAGGACTCTGCCATTGCCGCAATCTTCTTGCCCTCAGAAATGCCTCCGCAAAGCGCAAGATCCGGCTGAAGGATATCCACACATCCTTGTGTCATAATATCTTTGAATCCCCAACGGCTGTATAGACGCTCTCCCGTTGCGATCGGAATAGATGTTTGACCGTACAGTGCTCGGAGAGCCTCGTTGTTTTCCGGTAAAACCGGTTCCTCAACAAACATCAGATGATACGGCTCAAGGGCCTTCATCAAGACTTTGGCCATCGGTTTATGAACCCGTCCATGGAAATCGACACCGATATCCAGTTTATCCCCAACTGCTTGCCGAATTGAATCGACACGCTCAATTACTTCATCAACTTTACGATAACTGTCAATGTAATGAAGTTCTTCTGTCGCATTCATCTTGACGGCTTTGAATCCTTTTTCAAGCCGATGGATTGCCTCGGCAGCTACTTCACTGGGCCGATCGCCTCCGATCCAGGAATAGACTTTCAATTTCTCGCGGGCTGCACCACCCAGAAGATTATAGACAGGTGTATTGAAATGCTTTCCTTTGATATCCCAAAGCGCCATGTCAATACCGGAAAGTATCGTCATCGGAATTGGCCCGCCCCTGAAGAAATACCGGTAGAGTTCTTGCCAGATATCCTCAATCCGTTCAGGATTGTGACCGACCAGGCGCTCACACATTTCTTCCAGTCCAGCCACCACTGTCTTGGTGCGCGTTCCTGAGATAACCTCGCCCCAGCCGACAAGACCCGTATCCGTCGTCAATTTAAGGAAAATCCAACGGGGCTTAATGGTATATATTCGAAATGATTCAATCTTCATTTAAACCTCCTCTGCATCAAGATTGCAACACCACACTTCATTATTGCGATAAATCGCTATTTCTTTGAATCCATTGATTTCAGATTTCGTCAATTCACCCATGCATGTCGTAATCAGACGATCATAGATCAATTGTCCGCCTTCCTTCAATGAAAGCGATGCATTGAGAATTCCCGAGAGATCGAGATCGATATTATCAGCCATTGTCTGGGCAGTATCGCCGTTTCCGGTAATCTTGATCATCGGGATAATCGCATTCCCAATCGGATTGCCTCGTCCGGTCGTGAAGACACAGACCTGCGCACCGCCAGCCACCATTGCACTCACCGACTCAATATCATACCCTGGGGTATCCATAATAATGGCTCCTTTTTGTGTAGGCATTTCACCATAGCGCACCACTTGGTTAATCATCGAGGATCCCAGTTTGCTGATACCGCCCAGGGATTTCTCTTCCAATGTACTTAATCCCCCTGCCATATTCCCCGGCGTTGGATTAGCTCCGCGGACGCTTAGACCCATAGCTGCGAAAGTCGTTTCCAAACCTTGGACAAGTTCAAGAATGCGCTCACCGGTTGCGGTATCTTTCGCACGGCTGGCAAGAATATGCTCGGTCCCGATCAGTTCAGTCGTTTCTCCTAAAATGACTGTTCCCCCTGCCTGGATCAAACGATCCGAACATAGGCCCAGTGCCGGATTCGGGGATAATCCGGAAGTTGCATCTGATCCGCCGCAATTCGTAGCCAGCGTAATTTCACTAAGAGATCCCTTGGACAGCTCCACCCGACGGCCGGCAGCAACCATGGTCTGGGCCAGTTTGATTCCAGCTTCAATCGTCTTGACCGTTCCCCCGATTGCTTGAATCGTCATTACTTCCAGCGGCTTATTCGTAAGTGATCGGATACGCTCAGCAATCACCTGCGGTTTATTTGTTTCGCATCCAAGACCGACAACAATCGTGCCATAGACATTGGGATTTGCGGCGAAGCCTGCCATTGTCCGCCGCAGAATTTCCATACTGTCTCCGACTTGCCCGCATCCTTTCTGATTAGGAATCGCAACTGCACCATCAACCTGATCAGCAATCCGCTTAACGGTTTCATTGGCACAACCGACCGTCGATAGAATCAGTACGTAATTCCGAATCCCGAAACGGCCGTCAGGACGTCTGTATCCCACTAACTCATTCATACCTTGATACTCCTTAACGCATCCACATGGATCAGGTCACCGATCTGGACATCATGATTCAGCTGACCGATGATCTCCCCATACTTGATGACTTCATCGTCTTCGGATTGCGCGACAAGCGTTACCTTAAAGTACTTCGGAACAGCCTCTTTGACTTCAAGATGCTGAATCACCTGACCATCCCTCAGCACTTCAATCGTTTCCCCGGCTTCTACTGCATCCAAAACGGTGCAGACCGTATCCCGCTCATTCAGGGCGATGGCCTGTTTCATATCAGCGGCCAATAGGATGAATGGCTGGTTTCCCAGAGAGAACAGCAATGACATTATCAACAGACATATTGCCCATCTTCAGATTCGATTCCTTGGTTGTTCCGCCGATATGAGGGGTAATCATAACATTATCATATGTAAAGAGTTCCAGCGGCGTCGGCGGTTCTTTATCAAAAACATCGGCAGCATAACCCTTGATGCGTTTTTCACGAAGCAATACATCCAAAGCGGCATAATCAATAAGTTTTTCACGTGCTGTATTCACCAGAATAGCAGTCGGTTTCATGGCTTGAAGCCGTTTTTCATCAAGAAGATGATACGTTTCCGGTGTCGATGGCAAATGCAATGAAATAAAGTCAGATGCCGCGACCAGCGTATCCATATCGACATAGCGAACTCCGAGTGCTTTCAGCTCATCGCTTTGATAGACATCATAGGCCAGGATATTCATCGAAAATCCCGTGGCCCTCTTAGCCAACGCCTTGCCAATCGATCCGGTTCCTACGATTCCGATGGTTTTCTGATACAGGCTAATTCCTGGATACTTCGGCCATCCTCCTGCCTTTAAATCCCGGATTGATGGATAGAGTACCCGTGCCAGGGTCAACATAGAGGCAATGGCCAGATCAGCCACTTCATCGGCATTGGATCCTGGTGCATTGGTCACTGCGATCCCTTTTGCCCGTGCAGCTTCCATATCGACACCGTCGACACCGACACCATGCTTGGCAATGATCTTCAGGTTGGTGGTTTGATTGATGTAGGCAGCTGTGATCTTATCGTTGCCGATAATGATCGCATCAGCATCTCCGGCAATTTCAATTAACTCCGCTTCGGTGAACGGCCGGCCGAATGAATTCGTGATAACCTCATACCCTTGATCAATCAGGCGCTGCAAGGGCTCCTGATTGATCTTTCCGAATGTTACTGTTGTTGCTACTACTTTAAATGACACAACGCATCCTCACTCTCTTTAATTCTCTTTGAATCCAGTTAATTTCTCTCTGATTATCGGTTTTTTCTTTATCGCTATCATTAATCCGATCAAGGCAACGACAGCAATGCTGACAGAAATCCAGTTCTGACCGATATAGAAACAGATACCAGCCAACGGTCGGATATCGGCACCGACTAAGGCAGCACCCTGTACAACATCAATGCCGCCTATCTTTGCAGCAATTGTATTGAAAATCGGTGAGATTGCTGTTGAGAAGTAGAAGGTCAGACCAAGGGAAACAATTGTAGAAATCAGGGATGCAACGATATTGCCACCCATAACGGCAACTGTTCCGGCAGCCAGGAAGAATGGCGTTACTCCAAGGTCAGCCAGCATCAGGAAACGATTCCCCGGCAAGAAGAAGACCATCGCCACTGCGACTATCATTGAGAGCAATCCGGTTGTAATCGCATCTGGATGACCAACACAAAGGGCACCATCCATTCCGAAATTAATCTCACGATCTGTTCCGCGCTTCATCAGAATTTCACGGACACGGTCACTCAATGCTCTGAAACCTTCAAGCAGTGCGCCTGTGGCTTTAGGATACAAGTAGATAAAAGCCCCTGTTCCGATTCCCAGTTTAAGGATTGAAGCCCAGGTTGCCATATCAGACCATTTGCCGGACCAGGCAATCAAGCCGATAATGACGGCTACCAGAAAACCGATAACCACTGAATCACCTAGAGGTCCCAGTTTCTTGCGAATGGTTTCTGAATTGACCTTGATCTTCATGATACCCAGTTTCTCCATTGGCCAACGCAGGATCAACCCAACCAAGGTTCCGCTGATCATTGAACCATGCGGAAATGACAAGCCAGGAAGATTAAAGAACTTACGCATTGCAGGACCGGCGATATCCGCCAATAACAAGCAGAATAATTCCATAACCACTGCGGCAATCAAGCCTAAGGCATAGTTATTTGTTCCATAGTAAATCATGGTTCCGATAAAAGCCCATTGCCAGAAATTCCAGACATCGATGTCCAATGTATCGGTAAGTCCAAGACGAAGCAGGATAAGGTTCACTACAATTCCGACCGGGATGATCATTGCCCCGATTGTTGTCGAATAACTTAATGCGGACAGCACGCCCCAACCGGTGTCCACATACGGTAACTGAATTCCGCCGTTGGTAATCATGGAAGAGACGGCATTGCCCATCAATCCAAGAAAATACGGATTCAAGATTGAAACCAGACCATTCAGTCCAATTCCGATATAAACAGCAGACTTAAATGCTTTGGAAGGCTTAACCCGTAAACAGATCTCAAAAATAAAAATCAAAACCGGTAACATAATCGCCGCACCGAAGGTGCTCATGATTGTTTTAAATAATGCCATGATTCTC
>CALNCD010000037.1 GCA_937874965.1 uncultured Erysipelotrichaceae bacterium
TTTTGCCGTTGTATTTTTACTCAGCAATTCAAACATCTCTGCTTGATTCTTTACATCGACATGTGTGTAGAAGTCTTCCTTATTGAAATACTGGGTGATGTTGCTAAGCGGAATCGTCGTCAAGGAAAGAATATCTTTGATTTGATGCTTGAGTCGAGTATGAAAGAATGGCGTCAGCTGAATCACGCGATTTCTAAGCTCTTCTGAAAACCGCTGCGCTTCGATATCTGAAAAAATAACATCCGTTCTTGAGAAGTCGAAATAAGGGAGTTCATAGAACTCGAGGACATCTATTGACTCAATGACTTCATGAAAATTCCGTTTTAAACGCTCATGAATAATCATTGCGAAATTTTTATTGATACTGGATACAATGACAATGTTTTTCTTGGATGCTATCTGAACGTATCGGCCGAAGTATGGAAAGAAGATGATGGAAAGATAGCATATTTCATTTTCTGACATGTGGATTTTGAGAATCTCCATAATATACTGAGAAGCAGTGATAGCCAGGGTCATTGAGGTAGGACTTTGCCGTTTGATTTTCTTGATCGGCAAGATTTCACCGGTTACTCCATAGCGTAGCCGTTTAACCATCGTCAGCAGATGAAGCGCTAACGTTGACTTCAGGTAATTATCAGTAGACAGATAATTAAATTTATAGTACTCAGCGACATAGCTTTGGATTTCCGTAGCAAGTTGAACATAGTCGGACATCACTTCTTCATTCTCCATATAATTGAGGTCGCTGTAATTTCTCAGGCATGTAATATAAATGGTCAGGAAAAGCCGATCCCCGCTACCGAATCGATAGCCGAGACTGTTCTCGCACATCTCTATCAAATAGGTTGCTATCTTGTGAGATGTTTTACTATTCAACGCATCAATCTCTTTTTCATCATAGGGGAGAACCATATTGATATGGTTTCGAATCTGACAGACGGAAAGAGCCGCTATAATTAATTTCATGTTGTTCATTGATATTTCGAACGATTCAAAAAGCGAATGAGCCTTCCCTATCCAGACTTCAATCTGTTTATAATCATCACGTGTACTGTCTGAGAAATCAAAGAATTCATCTTCATCAATAAATAAGGAACTGTTTTCATAGTAATAGATCTCATCCAATAAGCACTGCCTTTTTCGATATTCGCTTCCTTGAATATAGAGTCCATGTCCTTGCTTATGGATTAGCTCCAGCTCATAATCAGGCAGAATATCACGAAGTATCTTCATGCAATCATTGATCGTGCTTCGAGAGATATACAATAACTCTTCAAAGTCCTGAACCTTTATTCTACTCGTCTCATTGATCAGTAAGGAGCGGATGATATAATGTGCCCTTTGAACTTGAATCGGAACTTCAGTTGCTTCTGTTGTCTCAAATACTTTCAAATACTCCCGATACAAGTGATTATCGTACACCTCTATCCAATAGCCCACACCTGTCTTTCCTTCGATCCTTGCTCCGGCGGTTTCAAGTATTTTCGATAAATCAGTAATATCTTTTTTTATTGTTTTCGATGAAGTTGCGAGTATTTTGGATAGACTTTCACTGCTTACCGGTTCAATCGACTCGACCAATTGAATGAATATCTTGGCCTGCCGATCACTCATATTCTGATAGGTTCTGTTTCTCATCTGCTTACCTCTTTTTAACTAACTTAAACACTTTCTGAATGAATGTCAATCAGAGAAAAATGGCTTGTGTACGCGTTCATTTCACAAAATATTGAACATACTCGCATAAAAAAACAAGGCTTTCGCCTTGTTTTCTTTCCTATCCTTAATTCTTATTGAATGACTTTCTGTGTTCTGAGCACTTCAACAATTGTGTTGATTGCTTCTTCTTCATCATCACCTTCAGCACTGATAACAATATCTGACTGTGTTGGAATACCAAGAGACATAACACCCATGATTGACTTCATATTGACAGAACGATCCTTGAATGCAACCTTGATTTCACTCTTGAATTTGCTAGCTGCGTTGACTGCAACTGTTGCAGGACGAGCATGAAGTCCTACAGGATCAATAACTAATACATTAACTTCCTTCATTATTACAAATCCTCCTAATTGTCTATATTCATTTTACATGATTCAATTCTCAAAAACAATCACTTTACTGAAAAACACGCTAATTTGCTTATTTGTGATACGATCGGTTTCCTGAGATCATCAATGCCCGATAAAGCTGTTCCGCAAGAATCAACCGCATCAGCTGATGAGGGAAAGTCATCATCGAGAAAGAAACCCGATAGTCGGCACGTGAGCGAACCTCATCCGTATAACCGTACGAACCGCCGATAATGAAGACGACATCTTTACGGGTTGTATCGCAAGCCTCGATAACCTGTTTTGAAAAGTCGGTGGAATCCAATTGCTTTCCTTGGATATCCAGGGCAATGACTTTATCGGAAGCACTAAGCTTACTAAGGATCCGTTGACTTTCATCATGCTTGATCTTCTCAATCATCGCCTCGGAAGAGTCATCCTTGATCTTGCTCTCTGCCAGTTCCTCGACTGTGATCTTCATAAACCCATTGATTCGCTTAAGATACTCATCGATCAATGCAGTCATTGCATTTTCTTTGATTTTACCGATACAGACGATCCGAATCAAGCGAGAGTTACCTCAACACTCACTTCCTTGCCATCCCTCAGAATGACAACATTCACCTTGTCTCCCACTTGCTTCTGATAGAGCTGACGTCTGAAATCCTTGAATGAAACAACCGCATTTCCATCAAACTTAACAATGATATCTTTGGCTTGAATGCCCGCCTTCTGCGCCGGCCCTCCTGTAACAACACTGCTGATATACAGACCTGTCTGATCACTTGATATTCCATTGGACTGCTTCTGGAATGTGGTTAAATCATCCAGGGATACCGCATTGATCCCGATTGTTGGACGGGTAACTTCACCGGTTTCAATCAATTGGGTTACAATCGGGATCACTTCATTTACAGGAATAGCAAACCCCATTCCTTCAACAGACGTTCCATTGGATGACTGAATCTTAGAGGAAGGAATGCCGATCAGTTCGCCAGCCAGGTTCACCAATGCCCCGCCGCTGTTTCCAGGATTGATTGCTGCATCGGTCTGTAAAACAACCATTTCCCAATCAGCAGTTCCATCATTATTGAGATCAACCGGAATAAGCCGGTCTTTTCCTGAAATAATACCTGCAGTAACCGAGCCTTGATACTCTTCACCTAATGGGCTGCCAAGTGCGAGTACTTGTTCACCGACTGAAGTCAGCGAAGAATCACCGAGCGTAAATGCCGCCAGATCAAAATCAACCGTTACCGTCAAGACTGCAAGATCGGAATATTCATCACTTCCGACAAGTTTAGCCTCAAAGATCTCGCCATTGGCAAACTTAACCTTCAGTGTCCGTGATCCATCGACAACATGATGATTGGTGACGATTGTCAGATTTCTCCCATCGGCTTTATACACGACACCGGATCCGCTCCCTTGCAGTGTCTCACCGCGGTAATTATAAACAACCACGACTTTATCCTGGGTTTTATCCACAACATCAGTAAAAGTGTTCTTTATCTCTGATACGGTTTTATTCACGACCGTGTTTGTCGTTGTTGTATTTGAATTGCCGATAAGATTCAACCGATAGGATAAGTAAATATTCCAACCGAGCAATGCAACAATCAGAACAGCCGCTACCGCAATCAATCCGCCTTTATTCCCTTTTTTCATCCATTACACCTCCAGATAAAACTTCAAACTGTTTTGCTGCACGAATTGAAACCTGACCAAGATACCGCACAAGCGCACTTGACATCACCTCAAGAACAACATCAGGGCGATTGGCTTCTTCGGATATATGAGCCAATACAATTTCACGGGTTCTCGCACTGATGACCTGCTGAAGCACTTCAGCACTCGCCTGATTGCTCATGTGTCCGGTATCGGAGAGAATACGCTGCTTCAGGTAATACGGACGGCTGGTTTTCATCAGAATCTTGGGATCATGATTGCTTTCGACAATATAATAGTCCGCATCCCGAATCAAGGGGAAATCCGTTTCCTTGATATATCCTGTATCTGTGATGTATACCAGCTTTTCCGTTGCATTCTCAATGATATACCCGACATTGATCTCCGTATCGTGCGATAGTGGGATCGGTAAAACCGAGAATTCATCAATTCTAAATTCCTGATATGGCATCACCCGATACGACTGAGGCAGCCCCTTCAATTCAAAAGGCGCATAGATGTTTGCATTCGCAAACAGTTTCAATTGAGCAATATGATCACTGTGGTCATGTGTCAATAACAGTCCATTAACCGTAGTATAGTCTACACCTATATTGTGAAAACTCTGTGTAAGATAGCGTTTTGTTGATCCACAATCAATAACCAATATCCCCTCTTGGCCTTCAATAACACAGCAGTTCCCCTTGGAACCGCTGCAAAGCAAAGAATATTTCATATCAGCACGGGAAGTAACCGCATGGATTCACTAAGGATCCATTAAGCTGCACTTCAACATGGACGTGCGGACCGGTCGCATTTCCGGTCATGCCGACATATCCGATGAGCTGACCTCGCTGCACGGTTTCTCCGGCACTTACGACAGGTGTCGATATCATATGCGCATACAACGTGACAAATCCGTTGCGATGATCAATCTGAACCCGGTTTCCAAATCCGCCGCTCCACCCGGCAGCGATGACAACGCCCGTATCCCCCGCATAGATTGCTGCACCGGAGTGCTGATAACGGTTTTGGTAATCAATGCCGCGATGCCCGGAATAACAATACATATTGCATGTGATATTCGGATTGCTGACCGGTGCAATAAATGTTCCTGTACCGGTTGAAGGGGCAACATATGTTCCATAGAGGGTAATCCCTTGAACCGCCGGCTTGGTCGTCACTTCGGATACGACTGAGGTCGTATCTGTCAGTTCACCGTTCAAATAGACTTCAAGACGTTTCACATTCTTGGTTCCATATTCCTCGGCAACCTGAATTTTCGTCTTCCCGCTCGCCAAAGTCGGATCAGGCACACGCAAAGGTGCATCCGGAATAATCGGTTCCTCATAAAGACGTTCCCTTGTCACATAAACATTCAGCGGTGATGCAAACTTTGTGATATTCAATTCCAATCCAGGTTTAAGAACCTGATCTTCACTGAACAGGACAGTCGAATTGGTTGAAATCAGCTGCTTGACATTAATCTGCTGCAACCAGGCAATACCCGTCACCGTATCTCCTTCCTGAACCGTATAGTAGACTTCATTGGACGCTTTCGCAATATTCGGATTTACACCATAGCTCAAGTAATAGAGGACCGTATTGGCATCCGTCAAAATCTCGTTCTTGGACGCATATCCTGGAGTGATTTCCACCGATTCATTGACTTTCATCGAGACTTCCCGATAGCCATAGGTTGTCAAAGCAGGTGTCGTCTGCTTATTCTGAAAGAGCTTATACGATGTATCGGAAACAAAATTCAGCAGGAATGTTTTCCGTGCTTCTTCAAAATCATTGACATTCTTGACATAGATTACCGCGTTGTTGCTGAATGTGATTTTATTGGTTAGAACTGAAAATTTATTATTCTGTTCGATATATTCAAAGATACCGTCATCTGCATTTTCATAGCTCATATAACTGAGTTCAGTGGAGGTATAGATATCTTCACCGAAACCCAGCTCGGTATTGGGAAAATCAGCTTCATAATCACGACGATAGACATCCTTCAATTTTCCCTTGATATAGTTGTTATCCGTAATGACACCGATCAGCTGATCCCTGTCGTAAATCTTGGTGATCTCAATCGGAGTTTCATAGATTGTATGAACCTGCTGTTTCAGCAATGAACTTGCGACATCCAGCTGCGAAGCAGCATCTTTGATCTGAAGACCGATTTTTGTGGACGGCGTGATTGTTACAATGAGAATACTAAGAATCGCAACGACAAGAATTGGGATGATTTTCTTCATGCTCCGTTTCATTCGTCCTCACTCCTCTCTTCATAGTCATAGAATGCATTTATCTCACGGCGGAAAGAAAGCTGAAAATCACCAGTGGCACCATTACGGTGCTTTGCGATATAGACATCCACCTCAGAAGGCATTCCCTTTTCAAATCCTTCGTCTTTTTCTGTTTTTTGATAATCATTACGAGAAAGAAAAACCACAATATCAGCATCCTGCTCGATTGATCCTGATTCACGCAAGTCCGAAAGCATCGGACGATTATTTTCACGGCGCTCCACCAAACGGGATAGCTGTGATAAGGCAATAACCGGCACTTCCAGTTCTCTCGCCAGCTGTTTCAAGCCTCGGGATATATCAGAGACTTCCTGCTGCCGGTTGTCAGTTCTGCGACTTCCGGAGATGAGCTGAATGTAATCAATAACAATCATATCAAGGCGGTTTTCCATCTTCAATTTACGGCACTTTGAAGCAATCAACGGGACGGTTATATTACTTCCATCATCGATGTATATTTCCAGATCCTGAAGATCCCGGGCTGCTTCATCCAGGTCAAACCACTCTTTATCCAGGCGAAGATTCCCTGTTCTTAATTTTGAAATCTCAATTCTGGATTTCGAAGCAATCATACGCTGC
>CALNCD010000038.1 GCA_937874965.1 uncultured Erysipelotrichaceae bacterium
CAAAGTTAACCTGCAGACGGATTGTCTGGGAGTTGATGGGAGCGGCAGACCAGTTTACCTGAACGATATCTGGCCGTCGTCTTCTGAAATTCAAATGATGGTCCATCAGTATGTGACTTCTGAAACTTATCAGGAAGCCTATCAGAACATCTTTTCAGGAACGAAGGAATGGGAAGATCTCGTGGTCGAGCCTTCTTCAACCTTTTCATGGAATCCGGATTCAACCTATGTGACCAATCCGCCGTATTTCGATGCACAGATCAGGGATGCGATTACATTGCCATCCTATCAGTCGATGCGGGTACTTGCGAAACTTGGAAATTCCGTTACAACAGATCATATTTCACCGGCCGGGAGTATTCCTGAACATTCACCGGCCGGCACATATCTTCTGGATCACGGCGTTCAAGTGAAAAACTTCAATTCATATGGTTCAAGGCGAGGCAATGATCGGGTGATGACCCGTGGAACCCTGGCGAATACCCGGTTGGCCAATACCTTGGCTGAGGGAAAAATCGGAGGATATACGACCTACTTTCCGACCCGGACGCTCACGACCATCTATGATGCCAGCCAGCGCTATCTTGGGGATGGAACGGAGCTGATGGTTGTTGCAGGCGCAGATTATGGTATGGGATCATCCCGTGATTGGGCAGCGAAGGGGGTTAAGCTTCTCGGGGTAAAGGCGGTCATTGCTGTCTCATTCGAGCGTATTCATCGTTCGAATCTGGTCATGATGGGCGTCTTGCCGTTGCAGTTTCTGGATGGGGAAAGCGCATCATCCATAGGCTTGACCGGTGAAGAAGTCATCAGTATTGATTTTCCTGAAACACTGCTTCCCCATCAGATCCTGACATTGAGAGCAGAGAGTCCCAACGGGATGTTGACCTTCCAGGCTCGCTCCCGCTTTGATTCTCAGGTTGAAATTGATGATTACTACGTGGGCGGGATACTGAACAAGGTGCTTGCAGAGCGGATTGCGGAGTTCAGGCATGATTGATGTCTTTGATGCCCATTTCCATATCATAGACCATGATTATCCGATTGTTGAGAACAACGGGTTCAAGCCGGATGAGTTTCGATTGTATGACTATTTTGAACAGTGCCGTGCACTTGACCTTGAACCGAGAGGAGGAGCCATTGTATCGGGTTCCTTCCAAGGGTTCGATCAAGACTATCTGATCAATGCTTTAAGTCACTTGCCGAAGACCTATGTCGGCGTTGCCCAGCTTCCTTTGACCCTGAGTGATGAGGCGCTCAAGGAATTGCATCACTATCGTATTCGCGCTATCCGCTATAATCTCTACCGCAATATGGTGGATACCTCCTGGCAGGCAATGATTGATTTCTCCAGAAAAGTACAGGCAATGTTTGGGTGGCATACCGAGCTTTACGTTGATTTAGCACAGTTTGATCAGGTATTTGCGCTGATTGATGCACTTGATCAGGTTGTTGTCGATCATCTGGGTTTTTCTGAAATCAAGCCAGCTCAGCTTGATCGTCTTCTGAACCGCGGGGTCCGGTTCAAGGCATCAGGATTTGGGCGGATTAGCATGGATCCGATGGCAGCGATGCAACACATGATGGCGATCAATCCAGGGAGTGTGTTGTTCGGGACAGATCTGCCGGGGACACGTGCACGCAGACGAATTTCAACCGATGATATCGAGCAGATTCAGACCCGTTTCGATGCAGCCTCCTGCCGGCGGATTTTCGTTGATAATGCCGCCGAACTGTATCTAAAAAATGGTGATAAACCTAATAATTATATAGAATGATTTGTTTATTATGGTATAATTATTTTGAAAATCAAGGGTTAGCCTGTGGAGAAGTGCGATGATGAATTCGAGTACGTACACGTATGAAGATATCCTGTTTCGGCGGATTGATTTCAAACAGCATAAACCGTTGTCTGAAATTCTTTATGATGCCATTAAAGAGGCGATCTTGGATGAGTCATTGCCTTTGGGCGAGCGTCTGAATGAGTACAGCTTGGCGGATCGTCTGAGTATCTCAAGGACGCCTATTCGGAAAGCGGTTAAGCGGCTTACTGATGAAGGCCTTCTGGAGTGCATCATTGGCTATGGTGCTGTGGTGAATCATGTCAGTCACAAGAAGATTCGTGAAGTCTTTCGGATACGGCTTTCATTGGAGCTGATTCTTCATGATGAATTAATCGTGTCTGCCAGTGATGAAGCCATTGAAAGACTATTGGATCTTTGTCAGGAGATGGCCGAACTTGAACGCCGCAATCAGATTCCCCAGTTACTCAAGGTGCTGAAGTGCTACAATTCAACGATCAACGAAACCGCTGCATTAAGCACGCTCACCATGATGCTTGAAGATATTGCCAGCTATGTCGAATGCTTTCGGGAACATTCCTTTGTAACCCGGGAACGGCGAAGCGTGGCGGTGAATGAACATCTAGCGATTATCATGCGTTTAAAGCATCGGGACCAAACAGGAATCAGACAGGCTGTAAGCGATCATATCAAGCACGCAGAATATGCAGCTCTGGATTCCTTTAAACAAGGACAACGAAGAATGTCCGAATAGGTTCATGAAACAGCAAGACAATGGCATCATTCTTGCGGAAGAAGACAGGTAAATAGAATGGCTGAGGAAGGTTAGACAACTAACGCTTCTTTTTTAATGTTGCCATGCTTGCCAAGAGCGGATAATTTGCTTCTTTTATTATTCTATCGTAATCGCTATCGACCAATCTTGCACAATTATTCTCTACAATCTCTACCCATTCTGTTTCAGGTCTTAGGATTATACAAGGTGTTTCAAGGAAATAGGCTTCTTTCTGTACTCCTCCCGAATCGGTTATTACGA
>CALNCD010000039.1 GCA_937874965.1 uncultured Erysipelotrichaceae bacterium
GGAACGTTGATGGCGAATGTTGCAACGAAAATTACGTTCAAGCTTCGTAAGGACATCATGGAAAAGGTGAATCATCTTCCTCTCAGTTATTTTGATAAGGTTCCTTATGGGGATGTCTTGTCCCATATCACCAATGATGTCGATACCATTTCAAATAGTTTAAGCAGCAGTATCACGTCAATTCTTACCAGTATCGTGACAATTATCGGGGTACTCTACATGATGTTCTCCATCAACTGGATTATGGCGTTGATTTCGATTCTCGTCCTTCCTTTGTCCGTCGGATTGGTGGCTTTCTTCGTGAAACATTCACAATCCCAATACCGGACCCAGCAGAATTATCTGGGATCGATCAATGGGCAAGTGGAAGAGATGTACGGCAATCATATCCTTGTGAAAGCATACAATGGGGAGCGGCAGGCCATCGAACATTTCGGTGTAGACAACGATATTCTGTATACCTCTGCCTGGAAGAGTCAGTTTTTCGGAGGTATCATGCAGCCGATTATGCAGTTCGTTGGAAATATCGGTTATGTGATTGTCTGTATTGTCGGGGGTTATCTGGCCGTTAATGGATCTATTACCATTGGTAATATTCAGTCCTTTATTCAATACATGCGCTCATTCACCCAGCCAATTGCGCAACTTGCAAATCTATCGACAGTTCTCCAGTCTACGGCGGCTGCAGGAGAGCGTATCTTCGAATTCCTTGAAGAGCCTGAAGAGATTCCAGACACGGAATTCCCATTGTCTACTGATGCGTTGCAGGGAGCTGTCGGCTTTGCTCACGTGAAGTTTGGCTATAATCCTGAAACTGTGGTCATTCATGATTTCACGGCATCCTTTGATGCAGGTAAGCGAATAGCAATCGTCGGACCGACAGGTGCGGGCAAGACAACGATGGTTAAACTGCTGATGCGTTTCTATGATGTCAGTGAAGGGGCGATCCTTGTTGATAGTCTTGATCTGCGCCAATTCAGACGGAATGATATCCGGAAGATGTTCGGAATGGTTCTCCAGGATACGTGGCTCTATAACGCCAGCATTCTGGAAAACATCCGCTACGGTCGTCTTGATGCAACGGATGAGGAAGTGGTTGAAGCGGCAACTCTGGCACAGGCATCTCATTTCATCAATACGTTGCCTGAGGGTTATCAGACGGTTCTGAATGAAGAAACATCCAATATATCACAGGGTCAGAAACAGTTATTGACCATTGCTCGTGCTATTCTTGCCAAGCCGCGGATCCTGATTCTCGATGAAGCGACTTCCTCTGTGGATACTCGGACAGAAATCTTGATTCAGAAGGCTATGGATAACCTGATGGTTGGCCGGACAAGTTTCATTATCGCGCATCGCTTGTCTACGATTAAGAATGCTGATACGATACTTGCGATGGATCATGGAGATATTGTCGAGCAAGGTTCTCATCAGGAATTGCTGGATAAGAACGGATTTTACGCTCAGCTTTATAATTCACAGTTTGATGAAGGAGACGATGATTAATGTTAGTGCTTTCGCATATTTCTAAGAATTACGGGGTTGGGAAATCAATCAATGTCCAAGCGTTGAAAGATGTTTCCCTGAGTTTCAGGGAACATGAATTCGTCTCGGTTCTTGGGCCTTCTGGATGTGGCAAGACCAGCCTTCTCAATATTATCGGAGGATTGGATCGATACAGTTCAGGAGATTTGATTATCAATGGGCGTTCCACTAAGAAATTCAAGGACAAGGACTGGGATGCATACCGCAATAATACGATTGGCTTTGTCTTCCAGAATTACAATCTGATCTCCCATATCTCTGTGCTTGAGAATGTTGAGATGGCGCTGAAGATTTCGGGTGTTTCTGGAAAAGAGCGCCGTAAGCGGGCCATTGAAGCCCTTGAGAAAGTGGGACTTTCTGACCAGTTGAAGAAGCGTCCGAACCAAATGTCCGGCGGTCAGATGCAGCGGGTTGCGATTGCACGTGCGCTGGTCAATGATCCAGATGTTATCCTTGCTGATGAACCGACGGGTGCTTTGGACAGTAGCACGAGTGTTGTGGTCATGGAGCTTCTCAAGGAAGTAGCCAAGGATCGTCTGGTAATCATGGTGACACATAATAATGATTTGGCGGATACGTACAGTGATCGGATTATCCGGCTTAAAGATGGTGCTATGATTTCAGACAGTCATCCATACGATGAAAAGCAAGCGGTGATTGAAACAGATAAGGTGACGAAGAAGTCAAAGATGTCCTATATGACAGCGCTTGGGTTAAGCGGTGCAAATCTGATTTCAAAGCGGTGGAGAACCCTTTTGATCAGTTTTGCCGGAAGTATCGGAATCATCGGAATTGCCTTGGTCCTGGCGATTTCAAATGGATTCAATGCGTACATCAAGACAATCCAGAAGGATACGCTCAGCAGCATGCCGATTACTGTGACCAAGCAGGCCTTGACGATAACGGCCAACGATATGAGCGGTTTGAACTCTGGGTTAACTGCCTTTCCAAGCGGAGACAGCGCTACAATCTATTCCATGCGGGACAGTCTTTACCACTCCAATACAATTACTCAAGACTATGTTGAATATGTTAAGAAAATGGATCCGTCACTCTATAGTGATCTCTCATTTGACTATGGTGTGACTATGAATCTGATTACGCTGAATGATTCAGTGTATCAGCACATCAGTTCCAGTGAAGCAGATATGACAAAGCTTCCGACCAATGAAAATAATTTCTACAATGTCTATGAAGTCATTAAAGGGTCTAAGCCAACAACGGCCAATCAATTGCTGATCATGGTGGACCAATACAACCGTGTTTCCAAGTCAACCTTGAGTGCACTGGGGTATACTGTGAGTGATGAGACGACGATTTCATTGGATGATCTTCTTGGGAAGACATACAAAGTGATAGACAACAATGCGTACTATGTCAAGAATTCACGCCTGTTTTCCCCAGCAAAGGCTGATCAGTATGAAGACCTCTACAATGCAAGCACAACTGCTTTGGAAGTGGTGGGGGTTGCCAGGGTCAAAGCAGACTACGTTGATTCTGCACAGTATAGTTCAGGATTGTTCTACAGCGCTGGTCTTTCAGATCAGATACTGGTAAATTCAAGAGACTCGGAAATTGTTAAAGAACAGCTTAAAGTCGGCGCGGATTATGATGTGACCAGCGGCATGAAGTTCTCATTGCTGGCTGCAAGTTCCAATCAGACGCCTGAGGCAATCTATGAGGCGCGAGTTGCTTCATTAGGAGGTGCTGAACTGCCGACAACCATCAGTATCACCCCTATTGATTTTGAAACCAAGACCAAATTGCTCAGTTATCTCGATGACTATAATGCTGGTAAAGATGAAGCATCCATGATTAAGTATTCTGATATGTCTTCTTTGGTAACGGGTGTCATGAATACATTGGTGAGCACAATTTCCTATGTTCTGATTGCTTTTTCCGCCATCTCTTTGGTGGTCTCTTCCTTGATGATCGGAATTATTACCTATGTTTCCGTGATCGAAAGAACCAAGGAAATTGGCGTTCTTCGCAGTTTGGGAGCCCGCAAAAAAGACATTTCCCGGGTTTTCAATGCTGAGACCATAATCATCGGATTAGTAGCCGGCATACTGGGAATTCTGATCTCGTATGGATTGACTTTTCCGATCAGCTCGATTGTCGAGAAGCTGGTCAATGTAAAGAATATGGCACAGCTTGATCTGGTTCAAAGTATTGTCTTAATCATGATTTCAATGATTCTGACGTTGATTGCCGGATTAATTCCATCAAGAATAGCGGCGAAGAAGGATCCAGTTGAGGCTTTGCGGACAGAATAAGACTTAAATCCAGTGTTTTCAGAGCAAGCCTTTGTCTATCGCCTTAAAAAGTGTTAATATATAGGAAAAGAATGAGGTGGCATTTTGGAAAATAAAGAATTCGAAGAAATCGTAGAAGTCGAAGTAACCGATGAAGAGATTGAACGTGAAGAACGTGATCCTCAAGATGAACAGGACCACGGATCATCCCGTCCGACCCATCGTAAAAGAAGACGCCATTCTGAATTTGCTTGGGAGAGTTTTGATTCGGTTCAGAACTCCAGAAAAAATCAATTAATCGACGACATCTACAACATGAATGATTCTGATGAAGCTCGATTGAATAGTATTCGTGAAGAATGGGCAACCCTGGGTAACGAGGGAGATGACGCGGCATTGGAAGAACGCTTCAATCGTGCAGTCGACAATCAGCTGAATCGCGCTGAGAAGATGAAAGTTATTGCGTGATTCGTCGGATTGGAAAAAGGCCGCTCAGCGTCTTAAAGACCTTCAGAAAGATTGGAAGAACGCTGGTTTTGCCGGAAGCGCGTTGAATGATTCGCTTTGGGAAAAATTCACCGCAATCAATGATGCTTTCTTTGAAAGACGTCATGAACACTACCAGGAACTGGATGAAAAACGTCAAGAAGCCAAAGCAGTTAAAGATCGTTTGATTGAAGAAGCGTTGCGTTTGCAGGATTCCGACCAATGGAAAGAAACATCAGCGCGGTTGCGTGAGATGATGAATGAATGGAAAAAGGTCGGTACCGCGGGCCGTGATATCGATGATGATCTTTGGAAGGTATTCAATGATGCCCGTCAGGTGTTCTACAAGCGCCAGGATGAACATTTTGATGCCATCAATCAGAATCAGGAGGTTGCGGCAGCAGCAAAGCAGAAATTGATTGAAGAAGCTCGCCGTTTGGCCTCACACTATGATTTAAACAGTGTGAAAGGCGAAATGGATAGCTTGATGGATCAATGGAAAGCATCTGGCTACAGCGGACGTAATCTGGATCAAAATCTTTGGAAACAATTCAACGAAATCAGGAATCAGTTCTATCTGGATTTGCGTGAAGCCAAGTCGACGTTTAGGGAAACCCGAAAACTTGAATTGGATGATGAGATTAACGCTTTAGAGGCAAAGCTGGATACCCTTGAGGATCTCAGTGAAACCTTGGCGAACAAGCTCTCCAGTGTTGAAAGCAAGCCTGAGCCTGGAGAAGGCAATCCTGAGCGGGAAAGTATTTTGGCTGCGAAACAGG
>CALNCD010000040.1 GCA_937874965.1 uncultured Erysipelotrichaceae bacterium
TTTGTCATTGATGGGGAATGTGCTTGCAAAGAACAAAGCAGCGAAAGCAGGAGCGGCCGAGATAATCCTGCATCGAGATGGAATTGTTACAGAGGGAGCTTCCTCAAATGTACTGATCGTGAAAGAAGGGAAAGTCTACAGTCATCCTGATAATCAGTTTATTTTGCCAGGGATTACAAAGCTGGTGGTGAAGCGGTGTGCTCAAGCTGCCCGTATTCCGTTCATTGAAGAAAACTTCACGGTTGAACAGCTGTTTGCTGCTGACGAGGTTATCATGACCAATTCTGTCTTTGAATTGGCTCCGGTGATTGAATTGGACGGCAAACAAGTAAGCAACGGGGTTCGGGGGCGTTTCTGCGAACTTTTGGAGAAGGCTTATGAGGCATTGGTTATTGAACAGTGCGGAGCGCTGTAGGAGGGTTTATGGAATATTTACTGACTCGAGACGGTATTGCTGTTCCTAAAATCGGTTTTGGAACCTATAAGATTAAGGGTGCACTTGGGGTAAATGCTTTGCTGAGTGCTTACGAGGTCGGTTATCGGTGGTTTGATACAGCGTATAATTATGAAAATGAAGGAACTGTGGGCAAGGCAATCAAGCAAAGCGGGATGTCCCGCGAGTCATGGCTGATTACTTCCAAGTTGCCTGGACGTTACCAGACCCATGATCTGGCATTGGAAGCAATTCAGGAATCACTGTATCGTGCTGGATTGGACTACTATGATTTTTACTTGATTCATTGGCCTAATCCTTTGGAGGACCACTATGTTGAAGCATGGCAGACTTTGATTCAAGCCAGGCAATGGGGACTGATCCGTTCTATCGGGGTGTGCAACTTCAATGAGGAACACCTTCAGCGATTGATCCGGGAAACGGGTGTGACTCCTTCATTGAATCAGATTGAATTGCATCCTCAGTTCAATCAGAAGGAAATGATCAGGGTAAATGCTTCTCTGGGAATTTTGACGCAGGCCTGGAGTCCGATCGGACGTTCACTCGTTCAGGATTTTCAGCAGGTTCCTGAATTGGATGAACTTGCGAAGAAGTATCATAAGAGTGTGATTCAGATCATTCTGCGGTGGCATCTTCAGAATGGGGTAATTCCAATTCCAAAGTCCCAGAATAAGCAACGGCAGATTGAGAATATCGAAGTTTTTGATTTTGAGTTATCGTCCCATGACTGTGCTTTGATTGATGCTCTTAATCGGGCGAATGGTCGGCTTAAGGATCAAGATCCGGCTGCTTATCAGGAATTTTAGGTGGATCTCTTGGTTGATTTTCTATTAGGGGTAAACCTCTCAGTGTCTGCATTGGCTTTGCGGACGCTTTTGATTAAATCCGTTGTTATCTGTTGTGTTGCTTTGATTCTTTGCTATGGGGTTTTCAGGATGATCAAACGCTACGTTCGCGGTTTGGGAAATCGTCGGGGAAAGGATCTGGCGATTGTTCTTCGGGAATCTCATCTAATGATCATTTCAGTGGGCATTGTTGTCTGTACGATTGTTCTTTTGGTTGCGCAAGACTTATATCCCAGTGAAGTCTGGTTTCTTAAAACGGCATCGATTGTCCTGATCGTCCTGCTGGTCTATCTGGTTCATCGGATCGGGAAATTTGTTGATCTGATTTATAAGCAGTTTGAAGTGGCGAAGACCCGGCCGATCACCGCATTTATTCAAGTGCTGGATGTGGTGATGATTCTGCTGGGCGGTGTCTGGATTGTATCGCTGATTACTGGTGAGAATACGGGGACCTTGATGGTCAGTGTCAGTGCGTTATTTGCAGCATTATCCTTTGTATTCAAAGATACTATTCTTAACTTTGTCGCTGGCATTCAGTTGACGACATCAGATATGATCCAAATCGGGGACCGGGTTAAAGTGGATGATCAGGTGGATGGATTTGTTGATTCCATTAACATCAACTCAGTCAAAATCCGGAATTTTGATCAGACGACTACGGTTGTTCCGGCGTCTCGTCTTCTGAATAATCCCTTTACGAATTACCGTCATCTGGATACATTGAGTATCCGCCGATTCAGCCGTACGTTGCTGATTGATACAAAGACAGTCGTTGAAGTCAGTGAGGCTATGCTTGTCAAAGCAGAAGCATTCGGGTTAACGGAGCCGGGGGATCATCATACTAATCTTTTTGTGTATCGTGACTGTATCTATCATAGTCTGGCGCAGCATCAAAGCATTGCGCACGATCAGAGTCTTTCAGTGGTTATCAAGGATCCGACGAGTCAGGGGATTCCTTTGCAGATACTGGGGTTCACCGCATTTTCGGATTATGATGCCTATGATCTTGTGACCCGGGAACTGATGGATGAGTGGCTATTGATGTTGCGTGATTTCGAACTTCAGATCTATCAAAGCCCTAGCGGAAGCATCGAATGAAGGTGAACCGCAAGCGGCTATCGCGTCTGCCTTTACAGCAGAAAATTCTAATACTTCTCGGGATTTTATTGCTTGCCGGCTTGAGCCAGTGGAGCCGTTCTTATTTTGCATCATCCAATACATTGCTGGAGTCGACACCTCAATCGACCATAAAGTGCGTGGATGGGGATACATTTTGGCTGGATGGGCAGAAGATCCGTATGCTAGCCATTGATACCCCTGAATCAACGACTACCAAAGAGGCATACGGCAAGCAAGCCAGTGACTATACCTGCAGTGCCTTGAAGCAGGCCAAGGTTATCCGTCTGGAACAGGATAAGGGAAATACCGTGGATAAATATGACCGTACATTGGCCTGGGTTTTCGTGGATGGCCAATTGCTTCAGACGGCAATTCTTCGGGAGGGACTCGGCGAGGTGAAGTATGTGGATAAGGCTACAGTCAATACGGCCTATCTGAGTGAATGCCAAAGTGCTCAGCAAGATGCCCAGAGCAAGAAACTTAATCTCTGGAGTCAGGATTAAGTTCTGTCGAACCATGGGTAATCGTATTATCTGATTGAGTCAGGGGATTGTGCGAGTCAATCTTATCATTGATTTCTGAGTTACTGATTCCAGAGTCTGTTATAATACGCATAAAGGGGTGATTCTATGTCTATTGTGTATGTTCTGCTGGCGCATGGTTTTGAAGAAATCGAAGCCTTGGCTGTTATCGATATTCTGCGTCGGGGTGAAGTGAATGTCATGAGTGTTTCCATCGAAGAGACGAATTGGGTGCTGGGCAGCCATAATATCCGGGTTGAGGCGGATATTCTATTCTCTGAATTGCAGTTGAATGAGTGCTCGATGATTGTTCTTCCTGGAGGCTCTATCGGAACTCAGCGGCTCTACGATTATCCGGGGATTCATGAATTGTTGCGGAAGGTTTCCTTGAATGTCTCGATTGCGGCCATTTGTGCGGCACCGAGTATTCTTGCCCGTGATGGTTATCTGAGCGGAATATCTGCAACATCGCATCCAAGCTATGAAAAAGTAATGATTGATCAAGGGGTGGATTATTCATATGAAGCCGTTGTTGTTTCCGGTCGTTTTGTGACTTCCCGCGGTGCGGGTACTGCCTTGGATTTTGGGTTGGCTCTCTTAGCTTGTCTTAAGGATGAAGCTGCTGCCCAGGCAGTGCGTGAGGCAATTGTTCTGGATATGAAGGTTTGATCAATGCTGGGAACGTTGATTAATGCCGGCGGAATTGTGATTGGCGGCTGGCTGGGCTTGCTTTTTGCAAAGCGGATCAGTGCGGCATTGCAGCAACATGTTATGAGTGCACTGGGGCTTTGCGTCCTGGCAGTGGGGTTTCTTGGACTGCTCGATGTCGATCATGTTATCGTAATGATTGTGTCGATGGTTATCGGTGTCCTGATTGGCAGTGCTATCGACTTGGACCGGCGGTTTACACTGTTTTCGGAATCAATGGAACGTCGCTTTGCAAAAGGAGAAAATTCCAAGTTTGCCTTGGGGCTGATGAGTGCTTCCTTATTATTCTGTGTCGGATCGATGTCTATCCTTGGTTCATTTGAAGGAGGACTTCAAGGGGTGTACACAATTCTGCTGACCAAGACTGTTCTTGATTTTGTTTCAGCAATGATGCTGGCATCCTCATTCGGTGTATCTGTCCTCTTCTCGTCGATTATTGTCCTTGTTTATCAAGGATTATTGACGGTGTTGGCCGCCTTTGTGTCTCCTTTGCTTTCAGTGAGCATGATTGCTGATATGAGTGCCACGGGTTCCTTGCTGATAGTAGCGCTGGGCTTGAATATGCTGAAAGTGACTGATCTTAAAGTGGCGAATCTATTGCCGGCGATAGTGATAGCACCGATTATCAGTGCCTGTGTGGGATTGATTGGATAATAAAAAAACAAAGTTCATGAATCACTTTGTTTTTTTTGTGCCTTGCTGATGAAGGCGTCGAAGAGGTTTTTCATTTCTTGAGGATCATCAATGAGCATCTCCGGGTGCCATTGGACGCCGATCTGCCAAGGGTAATCAATGTGCTCCACCGCTTCAATTGCACCGTCCAGAGCCACTGCGCTGACTTTGAGCTGTTTTCCGACTTTCTTGATCAGCTGATGATGGAATGAGTTCACCCGCAGTGTCTCTTTTCCTAACAGGGCGTGCAGCTTAGAGTCCGGGGTCACCGTAATTCCATGTGTTCGCTGACCTGGAGCACTATCCTGGCTATGCTTGATGGAAAGATCGCTTTCATAATAGCTTACATCCTGATAGAGTGATCCGCCATGATAGACATTCAGAACCTGGATTCCTCTGCAGATGGCTAGAATCGGAAGCTGCTTGGCTTGGGCATAGTCGAGTAGCTTAAAGTCGAAACGATCACGCTCAGGATTGGTTATTCCCAGTTTTTCAAGCGGTTCTTTCTGATAATGAACGGGGTCAACATCTTGTCCGCCTGAGAGGATTAAGCCATCACAGGCTGCAATCTGCGCTTTGATGACTTCATCGTCATTGGATATAGGGATGATGACAGGAATCCCTCCTGAGGCAATCACCGATCGTACGTAGTCGTGATTGACATATGAGCGTTGGTAGCCGCTGAAGGGCGGTGCTGTTTCAATACTGATATTTCCGGATATTCCGATGAGTGGTTTCATGTGTCCTCCCCTGTGAACTGTTCACCTGTTCAGTGTATCATGATGGTTTGATTAGTCAAGGTGCAGGAACGGTTGTGAATTAATGGACTAAAACCAGCGCATCTTTGCGATTGAAAAACTTTTCATCCTGATGAAATATATTACTGAAATAAACTTGAAAACTCTTGACACCGTTCTTTCACTTATCTATAATTGCAAGTATATATTTTGGAGAAATAAGGGGTGATTGATATGGGTTATCAGGATTGGGTGCAGTCCTATGAAAAATCGCAGGATCAGACGATTACAGATCGCAGGCATCTTCATCAGTACCCCGAACTTTCGTTTGAGGAAACAAAGACCAAGCAGTATATTCTAAGTCAGTTGAGGACGATGGGATATGCCGATATTATTGATATACCAGCGGGTGGACTGGTTGTTGTCATCGGCGGAAAGAAACCAGGACCAGTGATTGCCTTGCGCGCTGATTACGATGCTTTGGCAATCACAGAAGAAGTAGATGTTGCATTCAAGTCGGTGAACGAAGGGGTTATGCATGCTTGTGGTCATGATGGACATACGGCTTCCTTATTGGGTGTTGCCCGTGCTTTGGTCAGTGATCAGGATGCATTGAATGGCACTCTGAAACTGATCTTCCAGCATGCTGAGGAATTGCCTCCGGGAGGAGCGGTCGATATCTTGAAATCTGGAGTTCTGGATGATGTTGATTTCATCTATGGAATTCATCTTCGTGGTGATTGGCAATATGATGGCAGCCTTCAAGTCTGTTCCGGCTATGCCATGGCTGCAAGTGATCTCTTTGAAATTACCATTCAAGGGAAAGGGGGACATGGTGCCAGTCCTCATGAGACCTATGATCCTACTGTTGCTGGGGCTTTCCTGATTACACAGCTTCAGACCTTGATCAGCCGCAATAAGGATCCTTTGAAAGCCGGTGTACTGACGACAGCCATCTTCCAAAGCAAATCCATGACTGCAAACATCATCGCAGATTCAGCCTTTCTGAAAGGAACGGTTCGAACGTTTGATCCTGAGCTGCGTAATCTCATGCAAACCCGTATTCAAACGATGGCGGAGTCGGTCGCACAGGGATTTGGATGCAGTGCAACTGTATCTTATACGCGAGGATATCCCGCGCTCTACAATCATCCTGAACAGACTGAATTGGTGGCTGCCTTATTTGAAGGAAATGTCACCAGAACCCAGCCTCGGATGGGTGGTGAAGATTTCGCTTATTATCTGGAAAAGATTCCTGGATCCTTCTTCTTCGTCAAAGCCGGAAGACATGAAAAGAACTATCCGCATCATCATCCGAAGTTTGAAGTGGATGAGCGGTCCTTGGATGTGAGTGTCTTGAGCTTTTTGAAAATCATCGATTATTATCTTGGAAAGGAGGATCAGGGGTATGGGGCTTAGTCAATGGATTAATGAACTCAATGCCGATCAGGATCAGTTCATTGCGATTCGGCGTTATCTGCATCAGCATCCTGAACCGTCTTTCGAAGAAGTCAATACATCAGCCTTGATTGCGGAAACACTGGCGTCATTTGGTATCACTGATGTAAAGCGGAATGTCGGCAACGGCTATGGATTGGTTGCGACTGTGAGCGGGCCTTTGCCTGGACCTGCAGTGGCGTTGAGGGCTGATTTTGATGCTCTGCGTGTACCTGAAGAATCAGGGGTCGAGTTTGCTTCCGAAAATCCGGGAATAATGCATGCCTGTGGCCATGATGCCCATACGGCAGCGCTGTTGAGTGTTGCGAAAGTCATTTCTGTCCATCGCAATGAGATCAAAGGCCGTGTCGTCTTCCTTTTCCAGAATGCGGAAGAAGTTCAGCCAGGCGGTGCAAAGAGCATGGTTGAAGCCGGTGCCCTGGATGGAGTGGATGTCGTCTATGGCATACACGTTCTTTCTGGCTTGGACGTCAACCGTATCGGGTATTGTAAGACATTTGGTTCTGCTGCTTCGGATACCTTCAAGATGAAGATTCAAGGCCGTGGTGGTCATGCTGCCAATCCGCATCTGTGTGTTGACAGCGTTATCGTTGCCGCAGAGATCATCACCAGTGCCCAGACCATTGTTTCCCGTTTAGTGAATCCGGTGAATCCTGCTGTAGTTACCTTCGGGGGTGTCAGGGCAGGGGCAACCGCAGCCAATGTTATTGCAGATACTGCTTCATTGGCCGGAACCGTGAGGACGCTGGATTCCTCAACCCGATCATTGATTAAAGCGGCCTTGATTGAACGGAGCACAGCGATTGCTTCCTTCTATGGTGCAAGCGTCGATATTGATTACACAGATGGTTATCCGTCTATTATGAATACTGCCAATGAAGTTGAAATCGGTGTCAATGCTTTAAAGGAAGCATTTGGCGAGAACAATGTTGAGTGTCTTGAGGTATCAATGGGCGGCGAAGACTTTGCCTATTACCTTCAGGAAAAACCGGGAATGTTCTTCTATGTCGGTGCCAGGAATGATGCGATTGATGCCAATTACCCGCATCATCATCCGAAGTTCAAGATTGATGAACACGCGATCCAGCAATCAGGAGAAGCTTTCTTGAATGTCTTGGCGCACTACATCCTATAGGAGGAACACATGGGAAAATATATACTTAAACGAATATTGATCATGATTCCGGTTTTATTGATGGTGAGTTTCTTCTCGTTCCTGATTATCAATATGGCTCCAGGGGATCCTGCCGACTTGTATGTTTCACCGGATATGACTCAGGCACAGATTGAATTAACCCGCCAAAAGCTCGGGTTGAATCAACCGTTGCTTGTCCGTTATGGCTTATGGCTCTGGAATACCGTTCAAGGTGATCTTGGATTCTCATTCCAATCCAGAATTCCGGTTACCCAGGTTCTACCCTCTAAAATTTCCGCAACAGTGCAATTGATGCTGGTCACGCTGGTTTTCTCTTATCTGATCGGAATTCCGCTTGGCGTCTTATCGGCAAAGTACAAAAACAGCTGGTTTGATAATCTGATGACAGGGTTCAACTTTCTGGGAGTATCCATTCCGAATTTCTTTCTTGGCCTTGGTCTGATCTACATTTTTTCCTTGAAACTGAAACTATTGCCGACAGGGGGGATGGTGACGCTGGGACCCAGCGGGGGATCATTGGGTGATCGAATCAATCACTTGATCTTGCCGGTCATCGTTTTATCAACATTCTATATTTCAAATATGATACGCTATGTCCGTTCGTCCATGATTGATATCTTCCAGGAAAATTACATGAGGACAGCCGTGGCAAAAGGTTTGCCGCAGCGCAAGGTGCTTCTGAAACATGGGCTTCGCAATAGTTTGGTTCCGATTATCACAATCATCAGTTCTGATATTCCTAAGCTGCTAGGTGGTGCCGTGGTGACAGAGCAGATATTCAATTGGCCAGGTATCGGCCAGTTAATGATGCTGGCGATTAATTCTCGCGATTATCCCATGCTGATGGCCATTAATTTACTTGCTGCTGTTGCGGTGTTGATATTCAACTTGATTGCGGACATTATGTATGCCGTAGTTGATCCGAGAATTCGGTATTAAGGAGGTCCCATGAGTGTAAATAGTCAGAACTTCAAACGCGCAGATGCGAAAGATATTGAAGAAATGGAGATTATTTCCCAAAATCAGGGGATTTCTCAGAATGATGAAAGTTATTTGAAAATTACGTTTAAACGCTTTGTTCGCAATAAGATGGCCGTAATCGGTGCAATCGTGTTTATCGTATTGATTATTGTTGCCTTAGCTGCGCCGTTGCTTGCCCCGTATAATCCTGATCTTACGGTGGGTACGTTTACAGCAAAACCTTCTTCACAGTTCATTCTTGGAACAGATGAAGTTGGCCGTGATGTCCTGAGCCGTCTGATTTATGGAAGCAGGATTTCATTATTCGTTGGGATATTCTCAGTCTTGATGTATACAATTATCGGAACTTCGCTTGGTTTGCTGAGCGGCTTTCTGGGTGGTATTGTTGATACTGTTGTGATGAGAATTACGGAAGTGTTCATGTCATTTCCGTATATGATGGTCGTTATCGTCGTTGTAAGTCTAATTGAACCCAATATCGGTACAGTTACCTTGGTCATCGGTTTACTCGGTTGGCCGCCATTGTGCCGGTTGGTTAGAGGAGAGGTGATGAAGCTCAAGAAAGCGGACTATATTCAAGCAGCCATTTCGTCTGGATATAGTACACCCAAGATTTTGTTTAAACATATCTTCCCGAATGTATTCTCGCCCATTCTCGTTACGATGACCTTTGGGATAGCAACTTCAATTCTGACCGAAGCTTCTTTAAGTTTCTTAGGCGTTGGCGTTACTGCACCAACCGCGAGTTGGGGAAATATGTTGACAAATGCTCAGTCCTTGACAGTTCTGCAGACGCAGATCTGGCGTTGGCTGCCACCGGGAATCATGATTCTCGTGACAGTCTTAGCTGTGAACTTTATGGGAAATGGATTGCGTAGTGCTATAGATGGAGAAGCGAAATAATTCGTTAAAGGAGACCGTATGAAGAAAATTCTAAAATCAATTTCTATTCTGCTGTTGACATTGAGCCTCGTCGCTTGTGGAACAGGACAGAATACTGCCTCTGCTGATACGTTGTATATCGGTATCATGAACACTATTAATGGTTTCAACCCGGTATACAATACTGAAGCAGCTGCCAACTGGGTAATCCGTATGATGTACCCTACTTTACTTGACCAGCCTGAATCCACAGTATTCGAAAGCAACCTTGCGGAAAGCTTCGAAACCACGGATAATAAGACCTTTACTGTCAAGCTGCGCGCTGATGCGAAGTGGAGTGATGGAACTGCGATTACCGCAGATGATGTTGCCTACACCTTGAATCTTGCGGCGACCCCTGATGTAGAAAGCTCGAACGGCACATATATCTCGACTTTACTCGGTGTTGATGCTTCAGGTAAATTAGTTGATGGTGCGACATCCATTGAAGGCGTCAAGGTTGTCAGTGCAACCGAATTGACACTGACGACAAAAGCTGCTGCGGATCCGAATTACATCAAAGAAATGATCGGATTCAATATCTTTATTCTTCCGAAGCATATCGTTGAAAAACTGGATACCAAGAACATCGGTTCATCGACATTGGCCACAGCGCCTTCCGTATTCGGCGGGGCGTACAAGTTCGTGAAGTATGAAACAGGTTCTTATGTACAATTGGAAGCCAATGAAACATACTACAAGGGCGAAGCAAAAATCAAGAATGTCTTTGTCAGGATTACGGATGGTACCGGACTAGTAACCGGTATTACCAGCGGTGACCTTCATCTGCTTGCCGGCGGCGGTATCGGTACTGTAACTGTTGATGATCTGGCTGCTTTGAAGGCTAATGATTCATTAACAGTAGAGTCCTCATCCGCATTGAGTACTCAGCTGATGTACATCAATAACTCAGTCTTTACATCGAAGGAAATCCGTCAGGCTATGACATATGCAATTGATCGTCAGAAGATTATCGATCAATTATTGAAGGGTGAAGGGGATAAGATTGCGACTATGTTCCCGCAAGCAAGTGCCTATTACAATAAAGATGTTGCTGCCTTGGACTATGATCCAGCGAAGGCAAAAGAATTAATTGCTGCTTCTGGATTTGATATGTCCAAAGAAATCACATTGCTTGTACCGACCGGGAATACAATCCGTGTAGCTTCTGCGAATTTGATTGAACAGGATCTTAAAGCAGTTGGGTTCAATGTGAAGCAGCAAACCTATGATTTTACCACGATGTTGTCTTATGTGAAAAAAGGGGAATTCCAATTAGCGTTGATGGGGCTTTCCTATAACTCTGATCCAGATAACACCGGTTACTTCTCATCTGACGGTGCTTCCAATTACTCGAAGGTTTACGACAAGACCGTCGATGAACTATGGGTTAAGGGTAAGCAAACAACCTCCAAGGAAGAACGTCTTCCGATCTACAACGAAATTCAGAAGATCTATATCGAGGAAGCTTACATTGTGGGTCTCTATTCTGCTAAACAATACCAGATCAAGTCGAAGAAACTTACGGGCGGTATTACCGCATTCTGGGCCGGCAGCTTAGGCAAGATCCATGAATGGACGCTTGCGGAATAACCGAATAAAGAAAGTTGATTTAACCTATTGCGTTTTCGTAATAGGTTAGCGTCTATTAAGGAGGTCAGGATGACATCAGTTGAAGAAACCGTTAAAGAACTTGCTAGTCAAACGAGGGATGAATTCTATCACTATCTCTCGATTCCGACAGTCTCTGCCCAGAAAACAGGAATTCCTGAGACGGTAGAGGCAGTAAAGGCAATGCTTGAAAAGAGAGGGGCTGATGTTCGGGTACTGGATGACCTTGGGGGAAACCCTGTCATCTATGCTTCGTTTGTGAGTTCTAAGTCTGACAAGACGCTTTTGTTCTATAATCATTATGATGTTCAGCCTCCTGAACCTTTTGATGAGTGGCTCTCTGAGCCCTTTGTGCCAACGCTTCGCGATGATATTCTTTATTGTCGCGGGGTTGCGGACAATAAAGGAAATCTGATGACCCGGCTGGTGGCGATTGATTACCTGCTGATGCGTGATGGTGAGCTGCCCTGCAATGTTAAATTTTTGATTGAGGGTGAAGAAGAAATAGGGAGTCCACATTTGGAACCTTATTTGGAGAAGTATGCTGATTTGTGGCAAGCAGATGGTTGTATCTGGGAGTTTGGCGGTAAGCAGGAAGATGAATCATTTGTGATTGACTGTGGTTTGAAGGGTTTAATATACATGGAACTGAATGTATCAACGGCTTCGATTGATGCACATTCCAGCTTGGCGGCATTGTTTGATAATGCAGCGTGGCGGTTGGTCCAGGCTTTGGCTTCAATGAAGTCTGTGGATAATCGGATATTAATTGAGGGGTTCTACGATAAGGTTGTAGCACCGACTGAGGAAGAGATTAAGCGAACGCTGGACATTGTCGTTGACCAGGAAGGGTTCAATCGTAATTTCGGATTAACCCGTCCATTTATTGAGGACGGTCGTAATCCTGCTAATGGATTAGCGTTGACATTCTCGCCGACGTTGACGGTCAATGGTCTTCTTTCCGGGTATATTAATCAAGGTTCAAAAACAGTCTTGCCGAAAGCTGCCATGGCTAAAATTGAATGTCGTCTGGTTCTTGGACAGACACCAGCGGATATTGAGCAGCTCGTGAGGAAGCATCTGCATAAACATGGTTTTGATGATATCGAGCTTAAGGTTTTAGCGGCACAGTCTCCATACCGGTGCCCGATGGACTCGGCGTTTGTCAAGCTTGTAGAAGCATCGGCCAACGATGTCTATCAACCGGAATCGAAGGTTCTGATCCGTCCGACGAATGCTGGAACTGGGCCGATGGATTTGTTTGGAAAGTACCTGAACGGCATGAGTATTGCGACATCCGGAACGGGATGGGCAAAGTCCCAGGCCCATGCACCGAATGAATCGATGCGGATGTCTGACTATTATCAAGGAATTCGTCATATGATCCGTTTGATGGATACAATGGATGACATGGAGGGTTAAGGAATGAGTACAGATAAAACAATACTGAGTGTCAAGGATTTGCAGATTTCATTCGATACGCTCGAAGGGGAACTGCATGCGGTGCGTGGAGTTACTTTTGATTTGAAAGAAGGGGAGACCCTGGCGATTGTGGGTGAGTCTGGTTCAGGTAAATCGGTAGCGACTAAGGCGATTACGAAACTGCTTGGCGCAAAGAATACACGGATTAAAAGCGGGGAGATTATTTTCAATGATCAGGATATCCTGAAAAAGACCGAAAAGGAGATGACCTCGATCCGCGGGAAAGAAATTGCCATGATATTCCAAGATCCGATGACATCACTGAATCCGACCATGACAGTACAGGCCCAGATTATGGAATCATTGGAAGCCCATCGCAGCATGAATAAAAAAGAAGCGGCTGCAGAGGCGATTGAATTAATGCGCAAAGTCGGGATTACCCGTGCTGAAGAGCGTGCCAAGATGTATCCGCACCAATTCTCAGGGGGAATGCGTCAGCGTATTATGATTGCGATTGCCTTGGCCTGTCATCCGAAAGTTTTGATTGCGGATGAACCGACCACAGCCTTGGATGTGACGATTCAGGCGCAAATTCTGGATCTGATGAATGTCTTGAAAAATGAATTCAATACATCGATTATCTTCATTACGCATGATCTTGGTGTTGTCGCGAATATTGCGGACCGAGTTGCGGTAATGTATGCTGGCCGGATTGTCGAAGTCGGCACTTCCGATGAGATTTTCTATAATCCGCAGCATCCATATACATGGGGTCTAATGGCGTCAATGCCGACGCTTGCTACCGATGATCGGGATCTATATACGATTCCTGGCTCACCTCCCAATTTATTGAATGTTCCCAAGGGTGATCCGTTTGCAAGCCGTAACCAGTATGCCTTGGACATTGATTTCATTGAGGAACCGCATATGTTCAAAGTTTCGGATACACATTACGCGGCAACCTGGCTGTTGGACGAGCGTGCACCGAAAGTTGAGCCGCCTGCT
>CALNCD010000041.1 GCA_937874965.1 uncultured Erysipelotrichaceae bacterium
GCCGGATCTATGATCCGTTTACAGTGTTGATGATGAATTACACGGAAATGCGCTATGCTTCGATCAGTGCAAAGCGGATTATGGATATCCGTCATCAGCCTGCAATCAGCGGTGATCAGACATTAAGTAGTGACTATACAATCCGGTTTGAAGGGGTGGACTTCGCTTATCAGGAAGAAACAGTTCTCCATGATATCAACTTGACCATTCAACCCAAGACATTGACGGCATTGGTGGGTCCATCAGGCAGCGGAAAATCAACGATCGTGAAGCTGATTGCCCGTTTCTATGATTGTTCATCTGGAACGATCCGCATCGGTGATCGCGATTTAAGAAGTGTTCATCCGGACAATCTGTATGCGCATTTATCCATGGTCTTTCAGGATGTCTATCTGTTCAAGGATACAATCCTGAACAATATCCGGGTTGGGAAGCAGGATGCAACACTCGATGAAGTCATTGAAGCCGCCAAGCGGGCTCAGTGTCATGACTTTATTTCCGCATTGCCAGAGGGCTACATGACCCAGGTCGGTGAGGGAGGTTCAACCTTATCGGGGGGTGAGAAGCAGCGCATCAGCATTGCCCGGGCTTTCTTGAAAAAATCAGAGATTATCCTGCTGGATGAAGCGACTGCGGCTTTGGATCTTGAAAATGAAGCAGCCGTTCAGAAAGCCATCGGTGAATTGGTTCACGATAAGACGGTTATTGTCATTGCCCATCGGTTGAAAACAATTATGAATGCCGATCATATCGTGGTTTTAAAGAGTGGCAGCATTGAAGCGCAAGGTAAGCATGGTGAACTTTACCAACAGTGCGATGTTTATCGTAATCTGGTGGATATGCAAAGTGAAGCCAAGAACTGGAAGTTTACACGGCATCCGGTCATAGAGGAGTAATTGAATGAAATCAACACAAGCTTTACAGTCCAAGGATTTTCTGACCATCGGGTTATATACGGTGGTTACGCTCGTTATCTCGTTTGCCTTATCCATGGTCACGACACCGTTTCTGGTCTGGGCATATCCGTTTGCAACCGCCTTTGTCTTGTTCTTCACCTGTCCGATCTATCTGCTGCTTGCCTTCAAAGTCGGCAAGCGGGGAACACTGTTCACTTTTGGGGTCATCAACGGTTTATTCTATACTGTAATGGGTGCCGTCTTTGTCCTGCCGTTCACGATTCTTGGGGCTTTGCTGGGAGAATGGATTCTTGCTTGGTTCAAGAATTATCGTAGCCTGAAGGCACAGACGTTGGCGTATATTGCCTATAACCTGATTTACGGTTTCTGTAACTACATTATCCTTGCGATATCTTCAGAGTACTACTTCAAGACGATGCAGATTGAAGGAAGCATGAAGGATGTCTATCTCAAGTACATGACTTCCCCGTTTTGGATTACGGTGGCCATTGTGACTTTGGTCATTGCGATTGCACTGGGCTGTGTTTTCGGTTCGAAATTACTGAAGAAGCACTTTATCAAGTCAGGACTGATTGCAGGGTCATATTGATTGCGTGCAAAAGAAATTGACCGTATGGGTTGGGGTGAAAGAAGGTGTTGTTTATGACAAAACGAGAGATTGATCCAAGGATTCAGGTAGCCATCATGGCTTTCTGCGGAATTGCAGCGTTATTTTTTTCGATTCAGCAGCTGCTCATCCTGAATCTGGCAGTCGTCGTTTACCTGATGTATTGCGGTGAGTGGAAACAAGGGTTAACCGCATTGCTTATCATCGGCATTCTGTATGGGACTCATCATATCATTGTGAGCAGTGATAACCAGATTTTGAAGTATTTCGGCTTCTTTACTTTTCTGGGGTTGCGTTTCTGCCCGCTGATTGCTTTGGCTTCAGTGCTGCAGAAGACACCCAGCGGACAATTGATGTCTTCTTTGCAGCAATTACGCCTTCCCAAAGCACTTTTGATCACCTTGGCGGTGTCCCTGCGTTTCTTTCCGATGATCAAGCAGGAGAACCAAACCATCCAGATGTCAGCAAAGTTGCGTGGGTTATCGTTGAAGCAACCGGCAAACTGGCGCCATCCCTTGCTGTGTTTCGAATATACTTTCGTTCCTTTGATGATGCGGACATTGCGGATAAGCGACGATCTGGCGGCGGCAGCCATGACCAAAGGCATTGACTTCCAAGCTCCTCGGACATCCATTTACAGCTCACGGTTGACGAGGCGGGATATCAGCGTTCTGCTGCTTCTTGGGCTTTGTTGCATAGGCATTGCGATCATTGGAGGTTAAGATGGAGACAGCTGTTTGCTTTGAAGACGTATCATTTGCCTATCCTAATACTGAAATACCCTATCTCAAGAATATTTCCTTTTCGGTTGAGAAAGGGGAATGCGTATTGATTACAGGCGCTTCCGGATGCGGGAAAACGACACTGATCCGGATGATCAACGGGTTGATTCCGCATTATTTTGAGGGAAGCATGAGCGGTCGATTGCTGTTGAACGGACGGGATGTGAACACCTTTGAATCCTGGGAGTACGGACAGTCTGTCGGCAGTGTTTTCCAGGATACCCGCTCACAGTTTTTCACCTCTCATGTCATTGATGAACTGGCTTTTGCTGCTGAAAACTATGGGATTGAACCGTCAATCATCCAAGAGAGAATAACACAGGTGCTCAAGCGCAACCAGATTGAAGCCTTGCGCCATGCTTCGTTGATGACCTTGTCCAGCGGTGAAAAGCAGAAGGTTGCGATGAGTGCGGTTGAAGTCCATCAGCCGTCAATTCTTGTCCTGGATGAGCCATCGGCCAATCTTGATCAGAGTGCCTGTCTTCATTTGGCAGAGCAGATCAAAGACTTGAAGGCAAGCGGTCATACCGTGATTATCGCTGACCATCGATTGTACTATCTGATGGATGCAGTGGATAGGGTAATCCTTATTGCTGACCAGGAAATTGCTCAGGATTGGAGCATTGCCCAGTTCTCCCAATTATCAAAGGCCATGCTGCAGGCCTATGGATTACGTGATTTTCAGCCGGTTCTGATCAATGACCTGACTCATCAGCAACCTGTTCATCTCAAGGATCAGCAGGCATTGCTGGATGTTGAGGAGCTATCCGTCAGTTTTCATAAGCGTGCAGAACCTTTGCTGAAACCGGTGAATCTTCAGCTTCGCCAAGGTGAGATCGTGATTGTAAGCGGAGAAAACGGTATCGGGAAGACAACCTTTGCCCGAACACTTTGCGGCATTAATCCAGCACTTCATGGAACAATCCGCATTGATCAGCGGCCTGTCAATGAAAAGCAACGCCAGCACCGTTTCTGGTATGTGCTTCAGGACAGTGATTATCAACTGTTTTCCGATAGTGTCCTTCATGAACTCCTTTTAGGATTTAAAGCCAGTGATACGTTGGTTGAACGGGCAGAGCAGCTGCTTTGGGATCTTGATTTGCACCTGTACAAGGATAGACATCCAGCGTCCCTCTCCGGCGGGCAGAAGCAGCGGCTGACCTTTGCTGTCGGCTTGATGCGGCATCCTGAAATTCTGATTCTGGATGAACCGACATCGGGTTTGGATGCCGCAAACATGACGCGGATGGTCGATCTGATCCATGCGTATGCTGATCAAGGCATCGGGTTTATCATTATCAGTCATGATTTTGAATTTGCCCGTCAGCTGAAGAGCAGGGTCCTGTTGCTTCAGCCGCGGATAAGTGATTAGGTGAAAGGTCAGGCTGGCCGGTGATTTTTGGGTATTTTCCAAAAAACGCCGGCTTTTTAAAAAAACAGAGGATTGGAGAACTGAATTCAGACGGCGTGAAAATGAATTGGCTAATCCGAGTGAAACGTCTATAATTAGAAATGCGTAAGTTAGGTATTTTTAACTTAAATGAATAGGAGTTGTTGTAATGAGTGATCGATTGATTCGAGGATTATGTGTTGTGCGGATTATTGTCTGCAGCGATTGGAACCATCGGTATTGTTGTCCCGATCTTGCCGACTGTACCGTTTTATCTTCTGGCGGCTTTTCTATTGGCGCGGGGATCAGTGCGATTCCATGCCTGGTTTACCCAAAGCCGTCTCTACGTCAAGTACCTTGAGGATTTCCATAAACGAGGGGGAATGACCTTGAAGAACAAGCTGATGATACTGATTCCTGTGAGTCTCGTGTTGATTATTGGAATCGTCATGATGAAAAATCCGTACTTGCGAGGGTTTCTGGTCTTTTTAATCGGGGTGAAGTATGTGTATTTCTTTACGCGGATTAAAACGTTGCCGGTCGAGAAAGTGAATCATGATTAATAAACGTTTATTGAATCTCGTTCCTGAGGTCAAGGGATTACTGGTTTGGAGTGTCGTTCTGAAGTGGATGGCCTTTATCGGCAATATCGGCTTTATCATTGCGATGGTTCAGCTGGTGGTTCCCCTTCTTCTGAAAGAAACAGAGAGGATTGGAATCATCTGGGTGGCTGTGATGGTGCTTTCGGGCGGCATTCGCCTGGTCAGCTCATCGATGAGCCGGAAAATGGTCTTCAGGATGAGTGCTCTCATTAAGTATGAACTACGGCATCAGCTGTATGCACGTGTACTTCAAGCCGGTCTTGAATATCAGGAACTCTACAGCAGCGCAGCCCTCACTCAGCTGGCTGTTGAGGGAATTGAACAGCTCGATCAAGTGGTGAGTCAATTCTATCCGCAGTTTTTCTATTGTATGGCAGCTTCTCTTTCTTTATTCACGATCCTATCGTTCTACCATCTGCAAGCCGCTTTGGTTCTGCTGGTTTGCTTGCCGCTGATTCCACTCTCCATCGTTGTCATTCAGAAACTTGCGAAACGGCTTCTAAAGAAATACTGGGGTCTTTACACTGATCTTGGGGATCATTTTCTGGAGAATCTGGAAGGTTTGGTCACCTTGAAGAGCTATGGGGCCGATGCGCTCAAGGCGAAACAGATGGATGAAGATGCTGAGAAGTTCCGCCGTGTGACCATGCGGGTGCTGATTATGCAGCTTAACTCAATCGGGATGATGGATATCGTCGCCTACGGAGGGGCTGCATTGACCATTCTCGTTGCGTTGGGGGCCTATAGCCAGGGGAGTCTTTCGCTTGCGGGAGTACTGATCTTTATCTTGGCATCGGCAGAGTTCTTTATTCCTCTGCGTCAGCTCGGTTCTTTCTTTCATGTGGCGATGAACGGAAACACGGCCAGTGAGAAAATCTTTGCAGTTCTGGATACACCGCTTCCAGTGCGTGGTGATCAAACCATTGACAGCATATTCTCGGTAAGTGCTAAAGAGGTCAGCTTTTCATATGGTGATCAGCCTGTTCTTTCGCGAATTTCCTTCGACATTGAGGGACCGGGATTAGTGGGCATTGTCGGTGCCAGCGGGAGCGGCAAGAGCACCATTATGAAGTTACTGACACAGCAAATCACGGCGGATGAAGGAACGCTCTCTGTGAATCATCATCATGTGACAGCGATCCGTCCGGAGTCATTGCTGAAGCAGCTTTGTGTCATCAGCTATGACGCGTTTGTGTTTCAGGGAACACTCAAGGAGAATCTCGCTATGGCGTGCCATGCCAGTGATGATGCCATGATGGCGGTGCTGAAGCAGGTGAATCTTCTGGACTTCGTGCTTGCATCAGGGGGATTGGATATGCAGATCCAGGAAAACGGTTCGAATCTCAGCGGGGGCCAGAAACAGCGGATCGCATTGGCACGGGGCTTATTGATGGATGCGTCCCTGTATCTGTTTGATGAGGCAACATCAAACATTGATGTAGAAAGTGAAACGGCCATTCTTGAGGTGATTGATGAATTGGCAATGCGCAAGCCGCTTATCATGATTGCCCATCGTTTACGTAATGTTCAGCAGGCCAAGCAGATTCTTGTCTTGGATCAGCATCGGATTGTGGAAACCGGAAGGCATGAGGAACTCATGGCATTAAAGGGCAGGTATGCTGAACTGGTTGAATCCCAGGAACAGTACGAAACTGTTCTGGAAGGAGGGTATCATGACTAGAAAAGGGACACTGCGTTTGCTGGCTCAGTTGCTGGCATTGCTGAAGCCGTTATGGCCTGTGATGGTGACAGCGATTGCTTTGGGGGTTCTGGGTTTTCTTGCAGCCATTTTTATTCCGGTTCTAGGAGGCTATGGGTTAGTCACCTTGATGGAACATCACCCTCTGGGTCTGGTTCCGCTGCTTCTGATTGCATGCGGAATTTTGAGAGGGATTCTGCGCTATGGCGAACAAGCCCTCAATCATTTTATTGCGTTCAAGCTTCTGGCTATTTTAAGGCATAAGGTGTTTGCGAAAATGCGGGAGTTAGCCCCTGCAAAGCTTGAGACCAAGGAAAAGGGCGATTTGCTGGCATTAATGACCAGTGATATTGAACTCCTTGAGGTATTTTATGCACACACGGTTTCGCCCTTTTTTATAGCGGTTATCGTCAGTGCACTGATGGTGGCTGCGGTTGCTTATTATTCGTGGTTGCTCGCTATTCTATTGCTGTGCGGTTATCTGTTGATCGGCGGTGTTGTCCCTTGGCTTTCAGGGCGACGCGGTAACTCCCTTGGATATGCATTTAGGACATCCTTCTCTCATCTGAATGCTGAGTTTCTTGAATCCTTGCGAGGGCTTCGGGAAATCAATCAATTCAATCAACAACACAATGCATTGAATAAGGTCGATGCCGGTTCAGAAACCTTGAATCAAGGGCAAGAGAAACTTTCAGCAATCAATGCCGGATCCTCTGCGTTGATGGATGGTACACTTCTGGGAATCCAGATGAGCATGCTTCTTGTTGGCATGTCCTTGTTTGTTTCTGGTCATCTTTCGCTTACAGGCGTGGTTCTTTGTGTGCTGATTGCGCTATCGTCGTTCGGTCCGGTATTTGCGTTGGGGAACCTGGCTTCAAATCTTCATCAGACACTGGCCAGCGCGCGGCGAGTCATGGCCCTTTTGGATGAGTGTCCTCAGGTTGAGCCGGTCATCAGTGAGCTGCGCGATCCCGTCCATCAGGCTTCAACCCATGATCTGACATTCGCGTATCAGGAAGAGATCATTCTGAATCATCTGACCTTAGAGATCAAAGCCAATGCATTGACGACAATCATCGGCAAAAGCGGCAGCGGCAAGAGTACGTTAGCAAAACTGCTGATGCGCTTCTGGCAGGTCAAGGATGATGAGATTGATTTTGACGGGCACTCAATCAATGCCTTGGATTCAGAGAACTTGATTGCCCATCAATCCTATATGAGTCAGGAGAGCATGATTTTTCATGATACCGTTGAGAATAATCTGAGGATTGCGAATGCAGGAGCTTCCCAGCAGGCGATTGAGACAGCTGCAATTCAAGCAGGAATCCATGACTTTATTCTATCGCTCCAAGAAGGCTATCAGACTGTGCTGGATGAAAAGGGACAGAATCTTTCGGGCGGTGAGCGTCAACGTCTTGCCTTGGCCCGTGTTTTCCTTCATGAGGCTGACTTCTATATTCTTGACGAACCGACCAGCAATCTGGATGGTTTGAATGAGGCAATGATCTTCAGCAGCCTCCGGAAAATGAAGGCGAATAAAACCATTCTTTTGATTTCACATCGTTCCTCATCGCAAGCCATCGCGGATAGAGTCATCGAGATGAGTGCGGATCGTCACTCATAAGGGTGCAGTCTGTGTTTTCCTTCCCAAGGGGTGTGCTATAATAACAACGAGTGAGGTGGGACTATGGAGTCTGTTCATAATATTGTCCTGGTGACGGGTTTATCAGGGGCAGGGAAGACGACAGCGATGGGTGTATTGGAAGATATGGGTTATCGTTGCCTGGATGGTTACCCTGTCGAGCTGATTTCGCAATTCAGTGTGTTGATTGCCGATCAGCATTCGGTGATCTATCAGGATATCGCACTCTCTGTGACCTCGGTGGATTATCCGAAATTTCTGGAAGCTTTCAGGAATCTGGAAGCCAATTTACGGACATTGTATCTGGATGCTGATCTGGATGTCTTGCTGCTGCGCTACAAGTACAATCGCCGTACGCATCCGCTTCTGGTGTTGAATAAAGCAACTTCCCTGGAAGAAGCCATTGCGATTGAAAATGATGAATTGAGTGTTGTCAAGGAATCGGCCGATGTGATTATCGATACGTCACGGCTTTCGGGTCAGGATTTGCGCAAGAAGATCATTACTTATTTTTCGGTGCTTGAAAAACCGACATTTACCATCAGCCTGGTCTCTTTCGGCTATCGCTATGGTTTGCCCTTGGACGCAGATCTGGTTCTGGATGTGCGCTTTTTGAGTAATCCGTATTGGAAAGAGGAATTACGGTTATTGAACGGGAATGATCAGCCTGAACTGAAAAATCTAACCGGTTTGGATCAGCCTGTCTATGATTATGTTATCTCTGATTCCAAGACCGAAGAGTATCTGAAATACCTGGTGCCGTTTCTGGATTATTCCTTGAAGCAGTATCAATTGGAAGGGAAGAGTCATTTCACCATCGGCATCGGCTGTACCGGCGGTCAGCATCGTTCGGTCTCCATCGTCAATTGGCTGTATACGCATTATTCGCAGCAGTATGCCTGCTTCAAGGAGCATCGTGAAGTGAGGGCAGAGGCATGAAGAAGGTTGTTGTTATCGGTGGCGGCACCGGGCAATCCACGATGCTTCGCGGCTTGAAGCGATTAGATGATCTGGAGATTACCACGATTGTGACGGTTGCTGATGATGGCGGGAGCACGGGTCGATTGAGGGATAGTTACTTGATTCCGGCGGTCGGGGATATCCGCAATGTCCTGGTGGCTTTAGCACCAGAGGAAAGCACGTTCTCATCCTTGATGGCCTACCGGTTTGAAGGCCGTGATGAAAATGAGCTTTCCGGCCATAGTCTTGGCAATTTGATTCTTCTTGCCTTGACAGAGCTTTCCGGCAGTTTCATGGAAGCGATCAGCAATGTTTCTGATGTCCTGAATGTCAAGGGTACGATTCTTCCTGCAACCTTGCAGGTTGTGACGTTGTATGCCATCATGGAAGATGGAACCATAGTCCGTGGAGAATCCAATATTCCCAAAGCCAAGAATCACATTCATCGTGTCTTTTACAACGATGAGGTTCATGCATCCGTACAAGCGGTCCAGGCAATTGCTGATGCTGACTTTATTGTGTACGGCATCGGCAGTCTTTACACCAGCATTATGCCGAACCTGATTATTCCTGAACTTCAAGAAGCGATTAAATCCAGTTCAGCATGCAAGATCTATTACTCCAATGTCATGTCTGAAATCGGAGAGACGGATGACTACAGCGTTGAGATGCATGTCAATGCCATTGAGAACCATCTCGGTGACCGCATTGACCTTGTTGTGGTTGCAGAGGATGAGATCCCTCCTGAAGTCGTTGATGCCTATCATCGGCAAGGCCAGGAAATGGTTTATCTGAATTCCGGCAATCATCATTATCAGGTGATGATGGCGAATCTGCTAACTTTTGAAAATCAGATCATCCGGCATGATCCCATGAAGATTGCGGCATCATTGCAGACGATTATCGAGAGAGGTAAACATGTCATTCACGAGTGAAGTTAAAGCAGAAATAGCCCAGAATGAACTTCATGAATGCTGTGTCCGTGCGCAGTTGGCTGCATTTATTCAATTGAATGCATCGTTGTCCATCGTCAATCAGCAATATCAATTGGTTATCCAGATTGAGAATGCCACGATTGCCAAGCGTATCTATTCCTTGCTGAAGAGCCGGTACGGGGAGTTGGTCATTGAATTGTCTGTGATGAAAAAACAGAATCTGAAAAAGAACAATATCTATATTCTGCGAGTCGTGAATCAAGTCAGGGCTATTCTGGATGACTTAGGAATCATGGGTGCCTATGGGCTGAGAAAGGTTCCATATGCCAGTATCACCGTAAAAGAGTGCTGTGCCAGGGCCTATATTGCTGGCGCTTTTATGGCGAACGGGTCGATCAATGCGCCTCAGAAAACCAATTACCATTGTGAGATCAGCTGTAATTCCGAGACGTTTGCGAAACATCTGGTTTCTTTGCTATCCCGGTTTAATTTCAAAGTCAAGACGACGGTGCGGCGCCATACGACCATTGTTTATATGAAGGCGAGTGACCAGATTGCTGACTTCCTGCGGTTAATCGGTGCCAGTCAGGCAACGCTGAATTTTGAGGATATCCGCATTCAGCGCGATTTCCGCAATTCATTGACTCGGCTGGATAATTGCGAAGTAGCCAATGAAGTCAAGACGTTGAATGCCGGGAAGAAGCAGATTGAAGCGATCGAGAAATTGCAGCGGGCTGGACGATTACCGTATCTGGATGTTAAACTGCAAGAGATTGCGGCATTGCGCTTGGCGCATCCTGAAGCCAGTCTGAATGAATTGGCGGATTTGATTGAACGAGACACAGGTCAAGGAATGAGCAAGTCCGGCCTGCAGCATCGGTTTTCGAAGTTAATTGAACTAGCTATGAAAGTGAAGGAGGTCTAGGTATGCGTGAATTAATTTATTTGATCCTGGGTATTGTCGTTTTTATTCTGTTGATTCCTGTCATCGGCTTCTTGGCCCAGGTGCTGTTGATTGTTGTGGCGATTGCAGTTGTTGTTCGTGTGATTGCTTTGATTATTTCGTATTACCGTTTCAAGAATGACCCTCGCTTCAAGGACCAGAATTTTGATTTCTATAACACCAAGAACAACAATCCTGACATCATTGATGTCGATTATACTGAGAAAGAGGAAAAAGATTCCCATGACAACGATCACTCTGGACACTGACTTTTCGCCCGTTACGCTCGATGATGTAGACTGTATTAGGGCACACCTGATGTGTGCCAATTATGAAGAAAGCAACCATAATCTTGTTAATCTCTATCTTTGGCAGGCCTATTACCCGCTTTGGAAATGTTTGGATGAACATGCTCTGATTCTTATGGGATTGCATGAGGGACGATTCTTTATCTATATGCCTTTATGCGAATCGCAGTACTTTGAAGCAGCAGTATTGAAGGCCAAAGCGATCTTTGATCGGTACCGGATTCCCTTTGTGATGAGCTGCTATGTCGAACGCATGAAGGATCGGGTCTTGGCGCTGTTGCCTGGGTTTGAGGCCATCAGTCATCGAGAGAGCGCGGATTATGTCTATGATGCTGAGAAACTGCGGACACTTTCCGGGAAGAAGCTTCAAAAGCGGCGGAATCACTACAACAGCTTTATAAAAGATTACGAAGGACGCTTTGAATATATTGAAATGAATGCGAGTAATGCCTTGGATTGTCTTCCTTTTCTGGAAATATGGAAAGAAGACAGTGAGGATGAATTCCTGCGTTATGAGAAAGCAGGAACAGCTTTTATTCTCAAGCATTTCAGTTTATTCGCAGCGAAGGGTGGAATCATTCGTGTTGATGGGCGTATTGAAGCGTTTGTCGTCGGCAGTGTGCTATCTGACCGGATGATTCAATTGAATATTGAAAAAGCGAATACTGAATTCAGAGGAATCTACCAGGTTCTGGAGCGGACATTTCTCTCCCGTGAATTTCTGGAGGCTGAATTCGTCAATAAAGAAGATGATATCGGGAATGAACAGATCAGGGCGGCAAAGATGGCGTACTACCCGTGTGATCTGATCAGCAAGTTCTGGATTGCGAAAGGGGAAAACGATGATACGACAAGCATTGCCGGATGAGAAAGCACTGATTTATTCGATGTGGAAGGATGCTTTCAGTTTTGATGATAATGGCTCGATTGATCATTATTTCCAGGCGTACTATCGTGACCATCAGTCCTATGTCCTGATTGAGAGCGGTGTGATTGTCTGTTCTTTGCAAACCCGGGAAAAAAAGATGGAATTGCACGGCAAGGTCATCCGGGTGAATTACATTGTCGGTATTGTTACGTTGGCTGAGCATCGTCATAAAGGGTATATGCGTCAATTGCTTGATGCCGTTCTGGAAGAGTCCAGGCATCACTATCTAATCACGGTTCTGCAGGCCTACGAACCCCGAATCTATGAACCCTTCGGTTTTGAGAATGTCATGGATGTGAAGGAAACGACACTGGAAGGGACCGATCTGGCTTTCCGGAATTCGGTGGGTGTCAGCATGAACATCAAAGCAGCGGATCTCAAGCAGTGCTATGACCGGTTTACCCGGTATTTTACAGGGTATTTCAAACGTTCTGAAGAAGAGTTCAAGACATTGGTCGAGGGCTTCTATGCTGAAGGAGGTGAAGTCATCGGCTATCTGAAAGACAATGTTCTGGAAGGCTATGCCTTTATCAGCAAGCATGAGCAAGTGACGCGCTATGATGAGCTGTGCTATATGAGCAGCGATGCCTTGCTGCGTCTGGCTTCTTTTGGCCTTCAGCAAAGCAAGCAGGTCATCCTTGTCACTTCTCCGCAGGAAAAAATTAAACGGGTTTTCCCGCATGCTGTCTCCAAGAAACGGCCGTTCATGATGGCAAGGATCAATAATCCAGTGCTCTTTGAGTCCTTGTATCATGTGCGGATTATCTCGGCATACTCGGCATTCCGGGCATCACCGCTACCGTTGTTCAATCGTGATTATCAATAAAACCGCAAAGACAGGGCAGATACGTATGCGATGCATAACTGAGGATGACGTCCTGTTTTTTCTTTGGCTTTTTTGAGGAGAATCTGTGAAAGCACGAACGTCTTTGACAATGAAAACGCTTACGGGTTGAATTAATCGCTGAGCTGTGAAAAATGGTTGAAAATAGCACGAATTTACGGGTCACATTTTTGACAGAGTGGGTGGAAGTACACTATAATGGAGTAGTCAAAAGGAGGACGTTTTTACATGTCAGTAAAAATTGCAATTAATGGTTTTGGCCGTATCGGTCGCTTAGCTTTCCGCTTGATGTATGGATCCCCTGAATTCGAAATCGTCGCAATCAACGATTTGACAGATTCCAAGACATTGGCTCATCTTCTGAAGTATGATTCAGCTCAAGGCCGTTATGAAGGTCATGAAGTTTCACACAACGATTCAGGTATCATTGTTGATGGCAAGGAAGTTAAGGTCTATGCTGAAGCTGATCCTGCGAAGTTGCCTTGGGGTGAGTTGAAGGTTGATGTCGTCATCGAATCAACAGGTTTCTTTACCAGTGCTGATAAGGCGAAGGCTCATATCGCTGCTGGTGCCCGTAAGGTGCTTATTTCCGCTCCTGCTACAGGGGATGGCGTTGAAACAGTTGTCTACAATGTCAATCATGATATCCTCGATGGCAGCGAAACCATCATCTCCGGTGCATCTTGCACAACAAACTGCTTAGCGCCTATGGCTAAGGTCTTGAATGATACATATGGTATCGTAACAGGGTCAATGACTACTGTTCATGCATACACCAATGATCAGAACACATTGGATGCTCCTCAT